>NZ_AVOF01000208.1:0-5803 GCF_000465935.2 Pseudomonas sp. EGD-AK9 | reverse complement strand
GGCCCTGCTGCCGTGACACCGGGCTGGGAGGTCCGCGTCAGCGACCCGCGCCGCGAACGCCGGCGCCGCGCCCTGCTGCTCCTGTTGCTGCTGAGCGTGCCGCTGGCCTTTGTCCTCGGCCTGTGGTGGGGCGAGCGGCAGACACAGGCCGAGCAGGCCGAGGTCCAGGCCCAGCTCACCCGCCTGGCCGAACAGGAGCAGGAGCTGGAGTTGCTGCGCCAGCGCCTGGCGGTGGTCGACAGCAGCGAGAAGGTCACCCAGCAGGCCATGGAGCAGAACCGCCGTACCATCAAGCTGCTCGAGGAGCAGATCTTCAAGCAGCAACAGGACCTGGCCTTCTACAAGGGCGTGCTGGCGCCTGCCAGTCGTCGCGAAGGCCTGCGCATTCGCGCCTTTGAGCTGCAGGCCACGGACGCCCCGCGGCGTTTCCGCTACAAATTGCTGCTGAGTCGGGTCGGCACGGGCGACGAGCCGCTGCAGGGGCAGCTGCGCGTCACCATCGAGGGGCGACAGGGCGGCAAGGACGTCAGTCTGGAGCTGTCGGCACTGTCCGACGAAGTGGGCGAGGCGGCGATTCCCTTCTCCTTCAAACACTTCCAGTCCTTCCCCGAAGCCGGACGCTTCGCCGAACTGGAGCTGCCGGAAGGCTTCGAGCCGCGTCAGGTCAAGGTTCGCGCCGAGGTCAAGGGCGACAAGCCGCTGGACCGTACATTCGAATGGATAGATGAGGAGTGACATCCGCCAATGTGGAATAAAGACAAGGCCAAGCCCGACTTGCAGCGTTTCAGCGGCAAGACCAGCCTGATCGCCGCCGGTGCCGAACTGGTGGGCGATATGCGTTTTCAGGGGGCGGTACAGGTGGATGGTCGGGTCACCGGCAATCTGCTGGCCAGCGAGGGGCTGGTGCGGGTGAGCGTCGGCGGCCTGGTTGAAGGCGAGGTGCGCGCCCCCCATATAGTGATCGACGGCGAGGTGAGTGGCGATGTGTTCGCCAGCGGCCATCTGGAGCTGGGCGCGCGCTCGCGGGTGCGCGGCAATCTGCATTACAGCCTGATGGAAATGGCCATGGGCGCGCAGATCGAAGGCCGGCTGTGCCATGTGAAGGACGGCGTGCGGCCGTTGGAGCTGCCCGAAACGCTGGACACCGAGCAATAGTTGACCAATTTTCTGGGGCAAGCGGATAATGCACGCCCAACGCAGTATGGCGCATGGCGCCGGGAGTCACAGCATGAGCGTCGAAACCTTCACCCCCGCCCCTTTGCACTTCACCCAGGGTGCGGCCAGCAAGGTGAAGACCCTGGTCGATGAAGAGGGCAACCCGCGTCTGAAACTGCGCGTGTTCGTCACGGGCGGCGGCTGCTCGGGCTTCCAGTACGGCTTCACCTTCGACGAGGACGTGGCCGAGGACGACACCATAGTCGAGCGCGAAGGCGTCAGCCTGGTGGTCGATGCCATGAGCTTCCAGTACCTGGCCGGTTCCGAAGTCGACTATCAGGAAGGTCTGGAGGGTTCGCGCTTCGTGATCAAGAACCCCAACGCCACCACCACCTGCGGCTGCGGTTCGTCGTTCTCGATCTGAGCCTGTCGCTGATAACCAACGCCGCGCCCTGTGCGCGGCGTTTTCGTTGATGGGCTACGCCCACTCTGCTGCGCTAGGTTTCTACGCTGGATAGATGGCGCCGAGGATGCGCAGTCCTTTCGCACCGGTAACGCTCGGGCGGTTGCCTGGAATGCCTTCCAGCGCGCAGTGGGCCAGCCAGGCGAAGGCCATGGCTTCGACCCAGTCCGGATCGACGCCCTGAGCGGCGGTGCTGCTCACTTCGGTATCCGCCAGCAGCTCGCTCAAACGCTGCATCAGGCAGGCGTTGTGCGCGCCGCCACCGCATACCAGCAGAGCGTCGGTACGGCCCTGCGCGCTGCGCAGGGCGCCGACTATGCTGCGCGCGGTCAGCTCGACCAGAGTCGCCTGCACGTCCTCGGCGGCCAGCGGCGGCAGTGCTTGCAGATGGCCAAGCAGCCAGGCGAGATTGAACAGCTCGCGGCCGGTGCTCTTGGGGCCTTGTGTCGCGAAGAAGGGATCGCTCAGTAGCCGGCTCAGCAACTCGGGGTGCACCCTGCCGCTGGCCGCCCAGGCGCCATCGCGGTCATAGGCGAGGCCCTGGCAGTGCTGAATCCAGGCGTCGAGCAGGACGTTGCCCGGGCCGCTGTCGAAGCCCAGCACGTCCTGCCCGGGCGAGAGCAGGCTGAGGTTGCTGAAGCCGCCAACGTTGAGCACCGCGATATGCCGTGCGCTATCGCCGAACAGTGCCTGGTGGAAGGCCGGTACCAGGGGGGCGCCCTGGCCGCCGGCGGCAACGTCGCGACGGCGGAAGTCGGCGACCACGCCGATAGCGGTCAGCTCGGCGAGCAGGGCGGGGTTGCCGATCTGGATGGTGAAACCGCGTGCCGGCTCATGGCGCACGGTCTGGCCGTGGCTGCCGATGGCGCGAATCTGCTGCGGAGTCAGGTTCTGCTGCTGCAGAAGCTCATTGATGGCGGCGGCGGCCAGTTCGACCCACTGCTGTTCGGCCATCGCCGCGCGTGCCAGCTCGTCGGCGCCCGAGGCGCACAATGCCAGCAGTTCGCTGCGTAGCCGATCCGGCATGGGCCGGTAGAGGGTGGCGAGCAGGCGCGTGTGCTGCTC
The DNA here is from genome assembly GCF_000465935.2 of Pseudomonas sp. EGD-AK9. Classification (NCBI taxonomy): domain Bacteria; kingdom Pseudomonadati; phylum Pseudomonadota; class Gammaproteobacteria; order Pseudomonadales; family Pseudomonadaceae; genus Pseudomonas; species Pseudomonas sp. EGD-AK9. The sequence continues at coordinate 3,120 of NZ_AVOF01000208.1, read as the reverse complement.
TTGCTCGATCAGCGCGATGTCCAGTCCGTCCAGGCTGGTGCCGGACATCACGCCGAGATAGAGAGGCATGGCTTAGCGCTGGTTGGCGGCCAGCATGGTGGCCTTTTCCTGGTCCATGCGCGCCATCAGCGGTTTGCTCAGTTGCATGAAGCGTTGCTTCTCGCTGGCGGCGATTGGGTCGGCCATCGGCAGCTTCTGGCTCAGCGGGTCGACGTGCACACCGTTGACCTGGAACTCGTAGTGCAGGTGCGGGCCGGTGGACAGGCCAGTGGTGCCGATATAGCCGATGATCTGCCCCTGCTTGACGGTGCTGCCATTGCGGATGCCCTTGGCGAAGCCCTGCATGTGGGCGTAGAGGGTGCGGTAGCGCTGGCCGTGCTGGATGATCACGGTGTTGCCGTAGCCGCCGTGACGGCCGGCCAGGCTGACGCGACCGTCGCCGGCTGCCTTGATCGGCGTGCCGCGCGGCGCCGCGTAGTCCACGCCCTTGTGCGCGCGAATCTTGTTCAGGATTGGGTGCTTGCGGCCGGTGGAGAAGCGCGAGCTGATTCGGGCGAAGTCCACCGGGGTGCGGATAAACGCCTTGCGCATGCTTTCGCCGTTGGCGTTGTAGTAGCTGGTGGTGCCCTGCTTGCTGGTGTAGCGCACCGCGGTGTAGGTCTTGCCGCGATTGGTGAAGCGCGCCGAGAGAATGTTGCCGGTGCCGACGCGCTTGCCGTTGACCACCTTCTCTTCGTAGATCAGCTCGAACTCGTCGCCCTCGCGGATATCCATGGCGAAGTCGATGTCGTAGCCGAACACGTTGGCCAGCTCCATGGTCAGGCCATGGGAGAGGCCGGCGCGCTTGGCGGAGAGGAACAGCGAACTGTTGATCACGCCATGGCTGTAGGTGGTGACCACTTCCGGCTTGACCAGGTCGCGCTGGAAGTCGAAGCCCTTGTCGCTGCGACTCAGGCGGATGGTTTCCAGGTCGTTCAGCTTGCTCTGCAAGTGCTTCAGCTTGCCGGCTTCGTCCAGTTCGAACGCCAGCACCTGGCCGACCTTGAGGCGGCTGAACCGCTTGGCTTCCTTGCTGCTGTTGAGCGCTTCGTGCAGGTCGTTGGCGCTCAGGCCTACCTTGGCGAACAGGGTCGACAGCGTATCGCCGTTGCTGACGGTGACGTTGTGTTGGCTGGGATCGGTGGGGGGGGAGTCGGCTGTTTCGAGATTCTTATCATCAGCGTCATGTTCGGCGCTGTGTTCGGCGTTCTCCGCACTCTGCTCGATCTTGGCGAAAGGCGAGGCGGCACCGGTGGCGGGCTGTCCCGCTCGGAGGTCGTCCTTTTCCTGCAGTACCAGTTCGGCATCGTTGCCGAGCTCCAGGTCGAGGAAGGTCTTCTGCGCTTCGACTTCGCGCGAAGGAAACACCAGCAGAGCCAGGCTCAGCAGCGCAGCTACACCGCTAGCGGCCAGGATATGGCTCTTCGGGTAGGGCGGGGCTTTGGGAGTATTTTGCGTCATGGCGTGAGGCGTTTTCTTGGAATATGCATTAACTGTATAAAATATAACCAAAATCGGCGTGGGGCAACCCTTGACATGCCGAGCGGAGACGTACGGGCGCTTGCCCGGGGCAAAACTTGTAATTAGTTCGCGATCTTGTATGGTTGGTTCCCTTTCATTTTCGAGTGGTCGCGAGTCCTGTCATGAAGTCGGTCGAAGAGCAGCTGGCGCTGATCAAGCGCGGTGCGGAAGAGGTTCTGGTTGAAGCGGAGCTGGTCGAGAAGCTCAAGCGGGGTCAGCCGCTGCGGATCAAGGCCGGTTTCGATCCGACCGCGCCGGATCTGCACCTCGGCCATACCGTGCTTATTAATAAGTTGCGTCAGTTCCAGGAGCTGGGGCATCAGGTGATCTTCCTGATCGGCGACTTCACCGGCATGATCGGCGACCCCAGCGGCAAGAGCGCCACCCGCCCGCCGCTGACCCGCGAGCAGGTGCTGGATAACGCCGAGACCTATAAGCAGCAGGTGTTCAAGATCCTCGATCCGGCCAGGACCGAGGTCGCATTCAACTCCACCTGGATGGATGCGCTGAAGCCGGCCGACTTCATTCGTCTGGCCTCGCAGTACACCGTGGCGCGCATGCTCGAGCGCGACGATTTCGACAAGCGCTACACCAGCAACCAGCCGATCGCCATTCACGAGTTCCTCTATCCGCTGGTGCAGGGCTACGACTCGGTGGCGCTGAAAGCCGACGTCGAGCTTGGCGGCACCGACCAGAAGTTCAACCTGCTGATGGGGCGCGAGCTGCAGCGCGCCTATGGGCAGGAGTCGCAGTGCATTGTCACCATGCCGCTGCTGGAAGGGCTGGACGGCGTGAAGAAGATGTCCAAATCCCTGGGTAACTATGTGGGCATCCAGGAAGCGCCAGGGGTGATGTACAACAAGCTGGTGTCCATGCCGGATGCGCTGATGTGGCGTTACTTCGAGCTGCTCAGCTTCCGCTCTATGGAAGAGATCGGGCAGTTCAAGCGCGACGTCGAGCAGGGCGCCAATCCGCGCGACATCAAGATCAAGCTGGCCGAAGAAATCGTCGCCCGCTTCCATGGTGAAGAGGCGGCGGCCACTGCGCATCGTTCTGCCGGCAACCGTATGAAAGAAGGCGAGCTGCCCGAGGATCTGCCCGAGGTGGGGCTGGCCTCGGCCGAGGATATGCCGATTTCCTCCGTCCTTAATAAGGCAGGGTTGGTGAAGAACGCCGCCGTTGCGCGCGACCTGCTGGGCTCTGGCGGTGTGCGCGTGGATGGCGAAGTAGTCGATCGGGCCTTCCTGTTCAAGGTGGGTGCGACCCACGTTTGCCAGGCCGGCAAGAAGGCCTTTGCGCGCATCACGCTCAAGGCTGAGTAATAAAACTGCAATTTATGCTTGACGCGCGTTCTCCTGGCGGTAGAATGCGCGCCACTTCAGTGCTGAAGCTCTTCTAAAACCTCTTGTTAATCAATAGGTTGGATTTAAAAGAGGGGTTGCAAAGCTGGATCTGGCGTGTAGAATGCGCGCCGGTCGACAGGGTGGTGGTTGGATTCTGTCGGTGCTTCGGTCGAGTGGATCGAAAGCGGTAAACGAGGTGGTTGACAGCGGTTTTGAG
>NZ_AVOF01000207.1:0-25401 GCF_000465935.2 Pseudomonas sp. EGD-AK9 | reverse complement strand
GGTGTAGTCGGAGGTGACGTAGAAGTAGCGCTTGTCCGGCAGATGCTTGCTCAGGTACTGACCGAGCACCTGGGCGCTCATCCAGGCGTTGTTGCACTCGCGGAACAGGTAGCGGTGGCCGTCCTTGCCGGTGGTGTCGTTGGAGTAGGTGAGGGTACCGAAGTACAGCAGGCCGTGTTCGCGGGCGCGCTTGCCGGCGGCGATGGCCACCGCGCTGGAGGCGCCGCCGAACAGCATGGCGGCGCCCTCGGCGGCCAGCTTGTCGACGTTCTTCACCGCCTTGGCCGGACGCGAGGCGGTGTCCTTGCTGGACAGGCGCAAGGGGCGGCCCAGCACGCCGCCTGCGGCGTTGAGCTCGTCGATGGCCAGCAGGGCTCCACGCATCTGCGCCAATCCCTCCTCCTTGTATGGGCCGGTGCGCGGGTAGTTGAGCCCCAGGGTGATGGGCTCGGCGGCCTGCGCACAGGCGGTGATCCCGGCCCACAGGGCCAGGGTGGCAGTCAGGTGGCGCATTGCAGTTCTCCTTGTTGTTGTGCTGCAGGAGACTGTTTTACGCCGCTCGTCCAGTTGCAGTGATCGTCTATTGGTCTAACAGAGGCCTACTCCGTTCTCATTTCAATTGAATGGTCATATTCGGCCCACTCACGGACGAGTCGTCGAACCAGCGGCTGGTGACCGTCTTGGTCTCGCTGTAGAAACGCACCGCCTGCTTGCCGTAGGCGTGCAGATCGCCATAGAAGGAGCCCTTCCAGCCGGTGAAGGAGAAGAACGGCAGCGGCACCGGGATCGGCACGTTGATGCCCACCTGGCCGACTTCCACCGCGTGCTGGTAGTGGCGCGCGGCGCCGCCGGAGCGGGTGAAGATGCTGGTGCCGTTGCCGTAGGGGCTGGCGTTGACCAGCTCGATGGCCTCTTCCAGGGTCGCGACTTCCAGGCACACCAGCACCGGGCCGAAGATTTCCTCGCGGTAGATGGACATTTTCGGCGTGACCTTGCGAAACAGCGTCGGCCCCAGCCAGTTGCCCTCCGGGTAGCCCTCGACGCTGCACTGTGAACCATCCAGCAGGCACTCGGCGCCCTCGGCCTTGCCCTCGGCGATCAGGCGCAGCACGCGCTGGCGCGCCTGCTGGCTGATCAGCGGGCCGAATGCAGCGCCGCTGTCGCGCCAGTGGCCGGGGCGCAGCTCGGCCATCTGCGCGGCCAGCTCGGGAATCCACTGTCGCGACTCGCCGACGAACACCGCCACGCTGATCGCCATGCAGCGCTGGCCGGCGGCGCCGCAACTGGCGCCGACCAGGTTGCTGATGACCTGGTCCTTGGGCGCGTCGGGCATGATCACCATATGGTTCTTGGCCCCGGCGAAGGCCTGCACCCGCTTCAGGTGCTGGGTGCCGGTGCGGTAGATATGCTGGCCCACCGGCACCGAGCCGACGAAGGAAATCGCGCGCACGTCCGGGTGCACCAGCAGCGCGTCGACCTGCTCGCGCCCACCGTGCAGCAGCTGCAGTACCCCGGGCGGCGCGCCGGCCTCGAGGAACAGCTCGGCCAGGCGGTTGGGGGTCATCGGGTCCTGCTCGGAGGGCTTGAGGATGAAGGTGTTGCCGCAGGCGATGGCCAGCGGGAACATCCACAGCGGAATCATCGCCGGGAAGTTGAACGGGGTGATGCCGACGCACACGCCCAGCGGCTGGATCCAGCTGGCGGTGTCGATCTCGCGGGCGACGTTCTCCACCGTCTCGCCCATCATCAGGCTGGCCACGTTGGCGGCGTGCTCGGCCACCTCGATGCCGCGCCAGACATCGCCCTTGGCATCGGCGAAGGTCTTGCCGGTCTCCTGCGCGAGAATCTCGGCCAGCTCGTCGTGGTGCTCCTTGAGCAGGTGCTGGTAGCGCAGCATCAGCCGTGCCCGTTCCGGCACCGGCACCTCGCGCCAGGTGAGGAAGGCGGCCTTGGCGCCGGCCACGGCGGCCTCGATCTCCGCATGGGTGGCCTTGGGCGCCAGCGCCAGCACCTGTTGGGTGGCCGGGTCGGTGACTTCGATCAGTTCGCGGGCCTGGCTCGCGAGCCACTGGCCGTCGATCAGCTGGGGCAGGGTACGGGGCATGGTCGGCCTCCTGTTGTTCTTCTGTGCTCTCTTTATAGTCAGTGTCCGGCTGCTTGTGGATTGACGATCTTGGCCTTTGGATGGACGATCTTGGCATTGCCATCCCCCAGCGAGGTGGGCGCGCCGATGACTGCACGAGTGGAAACCTCCAGCTGGCCGCTGCCCGCCAACGGCCAGCGCTTCATCACCCCGCCGCGCCTGCGTCGCCTGCTGGCCCGTCAGCCGCTGAGCTGCGGCTGCTACCCGCTGGCGCTGGGGTTTTACCCGGAAGCGGCCGGGCACCTGATGCAGCGCAGTCAGCCGGAGGATCACCTGCTGATCTACTGCCGCGCCGGGCGCGGCTGGCTGGAGACGGCGGATGGACGATTCGAGGTCGGCGGCGGCGATCTGCTGCTGCTGCCCAAGGGCCTCGCCCACCGCTACGGCGCCGACGCCGTACGGCCCTGGACGCTGTACTGGGTGCATTTCGACGGCAGCCTGGCCGAGGACTTCCTGCGTCTGCTGGGGCCGCGTCGGGTGCGCCGCATCGGCGTGCAGCCGCGCCTGCTGGCGGATTTCGAGGCGTTGCTGGGCTTGCAGCGCCAGGGTCTCAACCCGGTGCCCTTCATCCACGCCGCCCATCAGCTGCAGGCGCTGCTCAGCTCCCTGGCGGTGCTGCCGGCGCGGGCCAACCTCAAATCCGGGCGGGTGCTGGACGTCGACGCGGTGCAGGCGGTGATGCGCAGCCACCTGCATGGCAGCCTCAACCTCGACGAGCTGGCGGCGCAGTTCAAGCTGTCGCGCTTCCACTTCGCCAAGACCTACCGTGCCCTGACCGGCCACGCGCCGATCCAGGATTTCATCCAGCTGAAGATGGCCCAGGCCTGCCGCCTGCTCGACCAGGGCGACGCCGAGGTGCGGCAGATCGCCGAGCAACTGGGCTACGACGATCCCTATTATTTCTCGCGACTGTTTCGCAAGGTGGTGGGCATGGCGCCCAGCCATTACCGGGCCTTGCACCAGGGCTAGGGCGGCCCCCGCCGCTAGCTGGGCGCCGAGCGCAGCGAAGCCCAGCAGTCCTCGACCTGACCCGTTGGGCTTCGGCGCGGCGTACCTCAACCCAACCTAAGACTGCTGAATCCGCCCTACACCCGGGCGATGGTCGCCAGGCCGGTGGCCACCAGCTTCTCCTGGCCATCCTTCAAGGCGAACACGTCGGCGCGGCACACCGCCTGGCGCTGTCCGGCCTTGAGCACTTCGGCCCGGCACAGCAGGCGCTCGCCGATGGCCGGGGCGAGCAGGTTGAGCTTGTATTCGCTGGTGACCACGTCGCCGACCAGCGAGGCGGCGGCCCAGGCGCAGCCGCTGTCGACCATGAAACCGACCACCGCGCCGTGCAGATAGCCGTGGTGCTGGCACAGGTCGGGGCGGCTGCGCACCTGCAGGCTGACCTTGCCGGGTTCGAAGTCGAGCAGCTCGGCGCCGAGCAACTGGGCGAAGGTGGAGTGGGCTAGCGCCTGTTCCAGGCGTTCGCGGCTGATAGCGGTCGCGGTGTTCATGCTGCGCTGCTCCTCGGGATATCGCCTTTGAGTCTTGGCCGGCGAGGGCGGCGTGGCAACGCGCATCCAGCGGCGTGATGGGCAGGCATCAGTCGGCGCCGCGTTATCCCGTGCGATGCCTTGACTTGCCCCCGTGCCTTGCCTAGCGTGCCGTTTTCGTTTTCAGCGCAGGAACACCCGGGATGACCGACGACCGCATCAAACTCGACGCCAGCTGGAAAGAGGCGCTGCGCGAGGAGTTCGACAAGCCCTACATGAGCGAGCTGCGCGAGTTCCTCCGTGCCGAGAAGGCGGCCGGCAAGGAGATCTACCCGCCGGGCCCGCTGATCTTCAATGCGCTCAACTCCACGCCGCTGGAGCGGGTCAAGGTGGTGATCATCGGCCAGGACCCCTACCACGGTCCCGGCCAGGCCCACGGCCTGTGTTTCTCGGTGCAGCCGGGGGTGCAGACGCCGCCGTCGCTGGTGAACATCTACAAGGAACTCAAGCGCGACCTGAACCTGGATATCCCCGCCCACGGCTACCTGCAGAGCTGGGCCGAGCAGGGCGTGCTGCTGCTCAACACCTCGCTGACCGTGGAGCGAGGCAACGCCGGCTCCCACGCGAACAAGGGCTGGCAACTGTTCACCGACCGGGTGATCGAGGTGGTCAGCCAGCAGCGGCCCAAGCTGGTGTTCCTGCTCTGGGGCAGCCATGCGCAGGGCAAGCAGCGCCTGATCGACCCGACCAAGCACCTGGTGCTGCGCTCGCCGCACCCCTCGCCGTTGTCGGCGCACCGCGGCTTTATCGGCAACGGTCACTTCAGCCGCTGCAACCAGTTCCTCGTGCAGAACGGCATGACGCCCATCGACTGGCGGTTGCCGGCGCTCTAATTGCGCGCAGGCTGCGCCGCTCTGTCAGAGCAACCCCGCCACCAGCCGGCCGAGCACCTCCATGGCCTGTTCGCTGCGCGCGTCCCAGGGGTGGCCGTGGTTCAGGCGGGCGCAGTGACGAAAGCCCTGGCTGGCGGAGAAGATCGGTCCCGGCGCCAGGCTGATGCCCTGGGCCAGCGCCAGGCGCAGCAGTTGCAGGGAGTCCAGCCGTTCGGGGAATTCGAACCAGAGAAAATAACCGCCGGCCGGCCGCGTCACCCGCGTGCTGGCGGGAAAATGCCGGGCGGCGGAGGCGAGCATGGCGCCCTGCTGCATTTCCAGGGCGTGGCGCAGCTTGCGCAGGTGGCGGTCGTAGCCGCCGTGCTGCAGGTAGTCGGCAATGGCCGCCTGGGCCGGCACCGAGGGCGAGATGGTGGTCATCAGCTTGAGCCGGGCGATCTGCTCGGCGTAGCGCCCGCCGGCCACCCAGCCGACCCGGTAGCCGGGTGCCAGGCTCTTGGAGAAGGAGCCGCAGTGCATCACCAGGCCCTCGCGGTCGAAGCTCTTCACCGGCTTGGGCGGCTGGCTGGCGAAGTACAGCTCGGCGTAGACGTCGTCCTCGATCAGCGGCACCTGGTGGCGCACCAGCAGCTCGTACAGCGCCTGTTTCTTCGCCTCGCTCATGCTCGCGCCGAGCGGGTTCTGCAGGCTGCTCATGAACCAGCAGGCCTTGATCGGCAGGCGCTGCAGGCTGTCGGCCAGCGCCGCCAGGTCGATGCCTTCGCGCGGGTGCACGGGAATTTCCACCGCCTTGAGCTTGAGCCGCTCCAGCACCTGCAGGCAGGCGTAGAAGGCCGGCGACTCGATGGCCACCAGGTCGCCCGGCTGGGTGACGCACTGCAGGCAGAGGTTGAGCGCCTCCATGGCGCCGTTGCTGATCACCAGCTCCTCCATCGGCAGCATCACCCCGCTGACCATGTAGCGCAGGGCGATCTGCCGACGCAGGTCGGGGTTGCCGGCGGTCATGTCGGCGATCACCGCGTGCGGCGACAGCTCGCGCAGGGCGTGTGCCATGCTGCGCGCCAGGCGCGGCAGGGGGAACAGGTCGGGGCTGGGGAAGGCCGAACCGAAGGGCACGGTGTCGGGGTCTTTCAGCGAGGCGAGCACGGAGAACACCAGTTCGCTGACGTCCACCTCGGTGGTCTGCGCGGCGCGCACGGCCGCTTCCGGCTCGTGCAGCGGGCGCTGCGCGTGTTCGCGGACGAAGTAGCCGGAGCGGGCGCGGGCCTGGATCAGGCCGCGATCCTCCAGCAGGTAGTAGGCCTGGAACACGGTGGACGGGCTGACCCCGTAGGTGCGGCTGGCGTGGCGCACCGAGGGCACCTTCTCGCCTGGGGCGAGCACGCCGCTGCGGATCAGCTCGGCGATCTCGTCGGCGAATTTCTCGTAGCGTTTCATCCTGTCCTGGTTCACCGGTGCAAGGGGTACGGGCGAACACTTTACGGGGTGAACGGCGGACATGGCAGGGCCTCGTGAGTCGTTCGGGCGGGACCGTCGGGCGTGCTGGGCGAATCGCGGATCAATCCGCGCCTACAGGGTAGGTGTAGCCCGGGTGCCATCCGCGCAGCGGACGGCCCCGGATGGCATCCGGGCTAGGAGGTTTCAGCGCAGCGGGGCGAGGAAGGTGCTGCGGGTGGCGACGCGGCTGTCCGGCTCGGCTTGGTCGGTCACCTCGAACTGCAGGTGCTGCGGGCCGGCGCCATTGCGCGTGGCGGTCAGGGCGACGCTGACCGGCAGGTCGCGGATCTCGCCGGGGGCCAGATGCAGCGTGCTCGGCCCATGCAGCTCGAAGTCGCCCGGCTCGACCAGGGCGATGCTGTAGCTGCGCGCCTGCTGGGTCTTGTTGATGATCTTCAGGCTGTAGATGTTCTCGATCTGGCCCAGGGCGTTCTCGCGGTACAGGCCGCGGTCGCGGGTCACGTCCAGCGACAGCAGCGGGCGCTCGGCCAGGGCCCAGGCGAAGGCGCCGATCATCAGCGCCAGCATCGCCGCATGGCCGACCAGGTTGGGGCGCAGCCAGCGGGTCTTGCCGCCGGCCAGCTCGCGCTCGGAGCCGTAGCGCACCAGGCCGCGGGCATAGCCGAGCTTGTCCATCACGCTGTCGCAGGCGTCGATGCAGGCGCCGCAGCCGATGCAGTCCAGTTGCAGGCCATCGCGGATGTCGATGCCGGTGGGGCAGACCTGTACGCACATGGTGCAGTCGATACAGTCGCCCAGGCCTTCGGCCTTGTAGTCGGCGTCCTTGCGGCGCGGCCCGCGGTTCTCGCCGCGGGCGGCGTCGTAGGAGACGATCAGCGTGTCGCGGTCGAACATCACGCTCTGAAAGCGCGAGTAGGGGCACATGTCGCGGCACACCTTCTCGCGCAGCCAGCCGGCGTTGATGTAGGTGGCGGCGGTGAAGAACAGCACCCAGAAGGCCGTGGTGGCGCCGACCTCGAGGGTCGCCAGGTCCAGGGTCAGCTGGCGGATCGGGGTGAAGTAGCCGACGAAGGCCAGCGCGGTGACCAGGCTCACCGCCAGCCACAGGCCATGCTTGGCGCCGCGGCGCAGGATCTTGTGCAGCGACCAGGGCGCGGCGTCGAGCTTGATGCGCTGGCCGCGGTCGCCCTCGGTGAGCTGTTCCACGCGCATGAAGATCCAGGTCCACACGCTCTGTGGGCAGGCGTAGCCGCACCAGACGCGCCCGGCCAGCACGGTGATGAAGAACAGGCCGAAGGCGGCGATGATCAGGATGGCCGAGAGCAGGATGAAATCCTGCGGCCAGTAGGTGGCGCCGAAGATATGGAACTGACGCGCGCCCAGATCCCAGAGCACGGCCTGGCGGTCGTTCCAGTCGATCCAGGCGGTGCCGAAGAACAGCAGGAACAGCAGGCCGGCGCCGAGCAGGCGCAGGTTGCGAAAGCGCCCGGTGAAGCTGCGGGTGTGGATCGGCCCACCGGCCTGGGCCGGCGTCAGGCGGATGGGTTTGGCAGGGTCGATGCTCTCGACGGCCCGCACGGGGATCAGCTCGGTCATGGCGTTGCCCTCAGGCGTTAATCAGGCTGGCGCCATGATCCGAGGCGAACTGTTTGCGAAACAGTCTCAGGTTTTCGTAAAAAAAGCGGATCAGATGCGGCCGGTGGGCGCCGGGAAAAGTGCCTGACAGGTCTCCAGGCCACGCCATCTCTGGCTGCTGTGGATTTCAGCCTGAGCGCTACAGGCCTCGGCCTGCGACATCGCGCCGCGCCAATCTCCGGTAAGCCACAGCCTTCTTTCGCTTATCTGATCTGGTTTTTTTAGGCTTTTCTGGCGCTGTTTTCGAAACACGTCCGGCAGGCATAGTCGACGCCCGTGATCAGGAGGCCTGCCGGCATGTACCAATACGACGATTTTGACCGTGCGCTGGTGCGCGAGCGCGTCGCCCAGTTCCGCGACCAGGTACAGCGGCGCCTGGAAGGCGAGCTGAGCGAAGAGGAGTTCCTGCCGCTGCGCCTGCAGAACGGCCTGTACCTGCAGAAGCATGCCTACATGCTGCGCGTGGCGATTCCCTACGGCACCCTGTCGGCCAAGCAGATGCGCGCGCTGGCGCATATCGCCCGCGCGTACGACCGCGGTTATGGCCACTTCACCACGCGGCAGAACATCCAGTTCAACTGGATCGAGCTCGAGCGCGTGGCGGACATCCTCGACTGGCTGGCCGCGCACGACATGCACGCCATCCAGACCTCCGGCAACTGCGTGCGCAACATCACCACCGAAGCCTTCGCCGGCGTTGCCGCCGACGAGTACCTCGACCCGCGTCCGCTGGCCGAGATCCTCCGCCAGTGGTCGACGGTCAACCCGGAATTCCTGTTCCTGCCGCGCAAGTTCAAGATCGCCCTGTGCGCCGCCGCCGAAGATCGCGCGGCGATCCAGGTGCACGATATCGGCCTGCAGCTGCATCGCGACGAGGCCGGCGCGTTGCGCCTGCGGGTGCTGGTCGGCGGCGGCCTGGGGCGCACGCCGATCATTGCCCAGCAACTGCGTGAAGGGCTGCACTGGCAGGACTGCCTGTCCTACGTCGAGGCCATCCTGCGCGTGTACAACCGCCACGGCCGGCGCGACAACAAGTACAAGGCGCGGATCAAGATCCTGGTCAAGGCGCTCGGCATCGAGGCCTTCGCCGCCGAGGTGGAGCGCGAGTGGCAGTCGATCAAGGACGGCCCGGCGCGGCTCACCGATGAGGAATACCGGCGCGTCGCCGCCTCCTTCCACAAGCCGGCCTATGCCGAGCTGGCCGATGCCGATATCGACTTCGGCACCCAGCTGGCGCGCGACGCGGACTTCGCCCGCTGGGTGTCGCGCAACGTCATGGCGCATCAGGTGCCCGGTTACGCCAGCGTGGTGCTGTCGACCAAACCCGGCATCAGCGCGCCGCCCGGCGACGTCAGCGCCGAGCAGATGGAGGCGCTGGCCGACTGGAGCGAGCGCTACGGTTTCGGCGAGATTCGCGTGGCCCACGAACAGAACCTGGTGCTGCCCGACGCGCGCAAGCGCGATCTCCATGCGCTATGGAGCGAGGCTCGGGCGGCCGGGCTGGGCACCGCCAACGCCGGCCTGCTCACCGACATCATCGCCTGCCCGGGCGGCGACTTCTGCTCGCTGGCCAACGCCAAGTCGATCCCCATCGCCCAGGCCATCCAGCAGCGCTTCGATGACCTCGACTACCTGCACGACCTGGGCGATATCAGCCTGAACATCTCCGGCTGCATGAACGCCTGCGGCCACCACCATATCGGCAACGTCGGCATCCTCGGCGTCGACAAGAACGGCAGCGAGTGGTACCAGCTCACCCTCGGCGGCAGCCAGGGCCGGCAGGCGGCGCTGGGCAAGGTGATCGGCCCGGCGTTCGCCGCCGAGCAGGTGCCCGAGGTGATCGAGCGCATCGTGCAGACCTACGTCGACTACCGCGAGCTGAACGAAGGCTTTCTCGACACCTTCCAGCGCATCGGCCTGGAGCCGTTCAAGGAGCGCGTCTACGCCCGGGAGGCGGTGGCATGAACAATCTGATCCGCCTGGTCGAGGGCCAGGCCCGCATCATCACCGACGACCCCTGGCAACTGCATGACGCCGACAGCGTTGGCGCGGCGCCGCAGATCCTGCCGCTGGCCGCCTGGCGCGAACGGCAGTCGGCCGAAGTGCTGCAGGGCAGGGCGGCGAGCGCCGACGGCCTGCTGTTGCAGGTGGATGACGAGCCGGAAGCGCTGCAGCCGTTTCTCTCCAGCCTGCCGCTGATCGCCATCGACTTCCCCAGCTTCCGCGACGGCCGCGGCTACAGCCAGGCCTACCTGCTGCGCACCCGCCTGGGCTGGCGCGGCGAACTGCGCGCGGTGGGCGATGTGCTGCGCGACCAGCTGGCGCATATGCGCCAGTGCGGTTTCGACGCCTTCGCCGTGCGCGCCGACAAGTCGCTGGAGGATGCACTCAAGGGCCTGGCCGGGCTCAGTGTGTTGTATGGTCGTTCGGCCATCGAGCCGCGTCCGCTGTTTCGCCGGGGGCGCAATTAAGGAGGAGTGGAGATCATGATGTTGCGTGGCCTGTTCTGGCTGGTGTTGCTGCAGTTGTTGGGCGTGGCCCTGAACCAGTGGCTGCTGCCCATGCTGCCGGGCTCGATCATCGGCCTGCTGCTGCTGTCGGCCTGGCTGATGTGGCGCGGCGCGGTGCCCGAGCCGCTGCAGCAGGCGGCGAATGGCCTGTTGCCCTACCTGCCGTTGCTGCTGGCGGTGCCGGCCGCCGGGATCATGACCAGCAGCGAGCTGCTGCTGGCCGAGCTGCCGGTGATCGCCACGGCCCTGGTGCTGTCGCTGCTGGTCACCGTACCGTTCTGCGGCTGGCTGTTGCAGACACTGATCCGCCGTCAGGAGCGCAAGGGATGAATGCCCTGGCCGCGCATCCGCTGTTCGCCATCGGCCTGACCCTCGCGGCCTTTCTGATCGCCGCCTGGCTGTATCGGCGCAGCGGCTGGCTGCTGCTGCAGCCGGTGCTGGTGTCGGTGACGCTGATCGTCGCCACCCTGCTGCTGTGTGGGGTGGATTACGCCACCTACCGCGCCGGCGCCGAGCCCATCGCCTGGCTGCTCGGCCCGGCCACCCTGGCCCTGGCGGTGCCGCTGCAGCACAACATCAAGCGCATCCGCCAGCTGTTCTGGCCGATCATGCTCACCCTGCTGGCCGGCGGCGTGCTGTCGGTGACGCTGACCCTGGCCATCGGCTGGGCGCTGGGCGCCGACTGGGTGGTGCTGATGAGCCTGGCGCCGAAATCGGTGACCATGCCGATCGCCATGCCGGTGGCCGAACAGATCGGCGGCATCGCCTCGCTGGCGGCGGTGCTGGTGATGCTCACCGGGGTGATCGGCACCGCGCTCGGCCCCTGGCTGCTGCGCTGGGCCAGGGTCGAGCACCCGGCGGCCCGAGGCCTCAGCTACGGTATCAATGCCCATGCCATCGGCACCGCCCATGCCCTGCAGGAAGGCGAGGAGTGCGGCGCCTTCGCCGCCCTGGCCATGAGCCTGCTGGGGATCGCCACGGCGCTGCTGTTGCCCCTGCTGCTGTCCAACTGAGGCGCGGGGCGGAATCCCGCCACCGGCGCCGCGCGGGCCCGCCGCCTTTGGCGAGAACTCGCCACTGCATCGTGCCTCCCGGCGCGCGGCGAGGCCCGATCCAGCGCTGAATCCTTTCAGCGGCACGCATATTGCTCCTGCCGGCGGCACAAGCGGAATACGCCCGCCAAGAGGCCTGGAACACCCTTCCTCCCGCCGCGCCGCCGATCGGCGGCCATCGCCCATGGGCGGCCCATACGGCTGCCACCCGAAACCTTGCCTGCACGGCGCGCCGTCGTGCACACCACTGGACTGTGCCATGAAGAAAATCCTGCTGACGCTGCTCTGTCTCAGCGTGATCGGTTGCTCCAAGCCCCGCGAGCCCGAGAAAACCGTCGACGTCCTGCTGATCGGCGCCGGCGTGATGAGCGCCACCCTCGGCACCTACCTCAACGAGCTGGAGCCGGACTGGAGCATCGAAATCTACGAGCGCCTCGACCGCGTCGCCGGCGAGAGCTCCAACGCCTGGAACAACGCCGGCACCGGCCACTCGGCGTTCTGCGAACTGAACTACACCCCGGAAACCGCCGACGGCGGCATCGACATCGGCAAGGCGGTGGCGATCAACGAATCCTTCGAGATCTCCAAGCAGTTCTGGGCCTACCAGGTCGAGCGCGAGGTGCTGAGCAAGCCCAGGAGCTTCATCAACAACACCCCGCACATGAGCTTCGTCTGGGGCGAGGACAACATCGAATACCTGCGCAAGCGCCATGCCGCGCTCGAGCACAGCAACCTGTTCCGCGGCATGGAGTTCAGCGAGGATCACGCGCAGATCGCCCAGTGGGCGCCGCTGGTCATGCAGGGCCGCGACCAGGGCCAACCCGTCGCCGCCACCCGCATGGCCATCGGCACCGACGTCAACTTCGGCGAGATCACCCGCCAGCTGATCGACTCGCTGATCGCCAAGGACCAGGCGCGCCTGCACCTGGAACACGAGGTGCGCGACCTGCGGCGCAACGCTGACGGCAGCTGGACCGTGGTGGTCGCCGACCTGGCCAACGATGGCGCCGAGAGCAGCGTCAAGGCGCGCTTCGTGTTCATCGGCGCCGGCGGCGGCGCGCTCAAGCTGCTGCAGCAATCCGGCATCGAAGAGGCCAAGGGCTACGCCGGCTTCCCGGTCGGCGGCCAGTTCCTGATGACGCGCAACCCCGAGATCGTCGCCCAGCACAAGGCCAAGGTGTACGGCAAGGCCTCGGTCGGCTCGCCGCCGATGTCCGTGCCGCACCTGGACACCCGCGTGATCGGCGACGAGACCGTGTTGCTGTTCGGCCCCTTCGCCACCTTCTCCACCAAGTTTCTTAAACATGGCTCGCTGCTCGACCTGTTCGGCAGCATGACCAGCGACAACTTCCTGCCGCTGGCCAATGCCGGCATGGACAACATCCCGCTGAGCACCTACCTGATCGGCCAGCTGATGCTCAGCCAGGAAGACCGCATGGCCTCGCTGCGCGAATACTTCCCGGAGGCCAAGAGCGAGGACTGGGAGCTGATCCAGGCCGGCCAGCGCGTGCAGATCATCAAGAAGGATGCCGAGAAGGGCGGCGTACTGCAGTTCGGCACCGAGGTGGTGACCTCCGCCGACGGCAGCATCAGCGCGCTGCTCGGCGCCTCGCCGGGTGCCTCCACCGCCGCGCCGATCATGCTGCAGCTGATCGAGAAGGCCTTCGCCGAGCAGGTCGCCAGCCCCGCGTGGCAGGCGCGCCTGCAGCAGATCATCCCCTCCTACGGGCAGAAGCTGAACGACGACCTGGCGCTGACCAACCGCGTGCGCCAGTGGAGCAGCGAGCGCCTCGAGCTGCAGCACATCGAAGTGGCGCCGGACGTGCAAGTGGCCGCCGAGCCGAAGCCGGCGGCGGTGACCCTGTAAGGCCTTTCACGCGGTAAAGAGAACCCGCCCTGCGCCTCGCGCACGGCGGGTTTTGTTTGGCCTGCGAACCTGTCGCGGCTAAAGCCCCTCCTACGGGTGGGGTGGACGCCGTGGGAGGGGCTTTAGCCGCGATTGCCGGTCGGCGCGTAGGCTGGATCACGCTTCACCGATCCACCGCCCTGGTGGAGGTAAAAGGCGACAGCCACCCTGGGGGTTCTGCCATAGCGCGCCCTACGACGCGACAATTACGGCGCTGCCGGCTCGTCCTCGTTGCGATCCAGCGCCACCTGGCGGATCGACAGGCGAATCTCCGCCGGCAGCACGCGCTTGGCGGCGCCTTCGGCCAGCTCGCTGAGCAGCGGGTGGTGGCTGAGCTTGCCGGCCTCGTCCTGGCGCAGCACGCCCTGGTCCAGCAGGCTCTGGATGAAGTGGCGGAACAGGCTCTTGTCGAAGAACTCCGGCGCGTTCAGGCCATGCAGGATCGACAGGCGCTGGGCCATCACCGTGCACAGGTCCTCCAGCTCCTCGGCGCTGATCGCGTTCTGCCCGGCGTTGAGCAGCAGGGCGATGGCCATGTAGAAGCGCTGCAGGGTCTGCGCCACCGAGCGCGACAGCAGGGTCAGCAGCACGAACTGGCGCGAGCTGGGCGCCGGGCGCAGGTACACGTCGCCCTCGGTCTTCAGCAGGCCCTGCTCGACGAAGGCGGCCAGCCACTGGTCGACCACTTCCTCGAGCTGGTCGCTATCCCAGCGGATAAACAGCTCGGCCTGCAGGTAGGGATAGAGCGCGCCGGTGAAGCGCAGGATCTGCTCGCGGCTGATCCGCGCGCTGCTCTGGAAGAAGCTCGCCAGCAGCGCCGGCAGGGCGAAGATGTGCAGCACGTTGTTGCGGTAGTAGGTCATCAGGACGGCGTTCTGCTCGTCCAGATAGAGGATCTTGCCGAGGGCGTCCTTCTGCTCGGCCAGCAGGTCCATGCCCTTGACGTGCTCGATCAGCGCCGCGCCGTCGCCGTCCGGCAATGTGGTGTGCGGCGAGTAGGGCACCGCGCGCAGCAGCGCCAGGTAGAGGTCGAGCACCCGCGCCAGGGCGCGGTCGTCCAGGGCCAGCTTGCTGGTGGACAGCAGCGCCAGCGCCACCAGGTTGACCGGGTTGATCGCCGCCGCCTCGTTGAGGTGACGCGCCACCCGCTCGCCGAGGCGATTGGTCGCCTCGTTCAGCCAGCTCGGGCGGAACTGCGGCGCCAGCTCCTGGCTGCGCCAGTCCGGCTGCTGCTGGTCGAGGAACTCGGCCAGCTTGATCGGCTCGCCGAAGTTCACCGAGACCTGGCCGAAGCGCTGCTTGAGCGCGCCGAGCACCTTGAACAGGTCGAAGATCGACTCCTTCTTCTTGCTCGCGCCGCGCAGCTCGCCCAGGTAGGTGCGCCCCTCCAGCACCCGCTCGTAGCCGATATACACCGGCACGAAGACGATGGGCAGGCGATGCGAGCGCAGGAAGCTGCGCAGGGTGATGGCCAGCATGCCGGTCTTCGGCCGCAGCATGCGCCCGGTGCGCGAGCGGCCGCCCTCGATGAAGTACTCGACCGGGAAGCCCTTGCTGAACAGGGTGTGCAGGTATTCGTTGAACACCGCGGTGTACAGCGGGTTGCCCTTGAAGGTGCGGCGCATGAAGAAGGCGCCGCCGCGGCGCAGCAGGCCGCCGATCACCGGCATGTTGAGGTTGATCCCGGCGGCGATGTGCGGTGGCGTCAGGCCGTTGGTGAACAGCAGGTAGGACAGCAGCAGGTAGTCGATATGGCTGCGGTGGCAGGGCACGTAGATCACCTCGTGGCCCTGGGCGATGTCGCGCACGCCTTCGATGTTGTGCACTTTGACGCCGTCGTAGATCTTGTTCCAGAACCAGGAAAGCACCAGTTCGAGGAAGCGGATCACCGTGTAGGTGTAGTCCGAGGCGATCTCGTTGCCGTAGCGCAGCGCCTGCGCCTCGGCCTTCTCCAGGCTGATCTTCTCGCGCTCGGCTTCCTCGGCAATCGCCTGGCGCACCAGCGGGTCGTGCACCAGGCCCTTGACCAGGTTGCGCCGGTGCGACACGTCCGGGCCGATCACCGCGGCCTTCTGGTTGCGGAAATGCACACGCAGGATGCGATGGACCATGCGCAGGGTGCGTTCCTGGCCCTTGTCCTGCTCGACCAGCTCGCGCAGGTGAATCGGCGTGGAGAACTGCACGCGGGTCTTGCGCCCCAGGATCAGGATGCTCACCAGCCGGCGCAGGCGCCCGGTCACCGCCCAGCTGTCGGCGAACAGCAGTTTCCAGGCGCTGGTCTCGCGATCCGGCGACTGCCCCCAGAACACGCTGACCGGCACGATCTGCGCATCGTCCACCGCCTGGCGGGAGAGGGCGGCGACTACCCGATCCAGAGTCGGCGAGATGCCGCGCTTGTCCTGACGGCCGAACCAGTCCGGCTCCGGCGTCAGGTAGAAGAAGGCCGCCGGCTCGACATGTTCCCCGACCGCCACCGGCAGCACCGGGCGCGGCAGGCCGGCCTTGCTGCATTCGCGGTCGACCACCGCCAGGTCGCTCACCGAAGGCTGCTGCAGCACGTAAAACACCGGCTTGCTGCGGTCGAGCTTGAGGGTGAAGGCGGACTGGTTGATGGTTTCCGAGCGTACCCAGAGGTACAGCAGGCGGCGCAGCGCCCCGAAGGCGAGGCGGCGGAAGGGGGAACGGGTCATACGGACTCTGCTTGCATGGCAAAACGAGCGATTGCTCGGGAAGGGCGCTAGTGTGCCGCAAGGGCGCGTGGCGGGCAAAAAACTCTCGCGCTGCAGGCCACGCGCAGCGCCTGGCGCGGGCTATCCGCCGCGGGCGAGGCGAGCGCTCAAGCGGCCACTGACAGGCGTTCGCGCCAGCGCCATTCGAGGCCGGCCAGCAGCGCGACGAACAGCGCTTCGCCAACCAGATAAGCCAGGCCCCAGGGACGCGCCGAGCCGACAAAGCTCGCCGCCAGCCCCAGGCACACCGCCGCCCAGGCCATATTGCCCAGCACCAACAGCACGATCAGCGCTTGCGGTCGCCGCCGGCGGCGCGCCAGGCTCAGGGAGTAAGCCGCATAGAGCAGATTGACCAGGCCGATCAGGGTCAGCAGCGCCAGGGGCAGCGCCTGCAACTCGCTCAGCCAGTGGCGAAACGTTAGCAGCAGAGCGCCGGCCAGCGCGGCGGCAGCGCCGTCGAGCCACAACAGATACCTCATGCGCGCTTGGCCCCCGCTGCGCGAGCAACAGAATGGCCAGGGCGATGCCCGATGCAAGGCCGGATATACGAGTGCAACCGCGCTGACGACAGTGTCAAAAAGCTATTCCTCACCGCTTGTGGGGGAGAGTCCATATGCGAATTGTTAGGCGGCATCATTGCGCCGTAGCCTCCGATCCAAGACGTAACCAATTGCGCCGCCAATTGCAATTGGCAAGAGAGCATAGATAGGAATGAAGATCAGGCCGATAGCGGCTTGCGCGTCTGCGCTGAGATCTAAGGTGTTGTGCGCCCATGCTAGGAAGCCGAAGCCAAGCAAGCATGGTCCAATTAGTGAAGAGGGGCGGAGATACATAAAGCTACATGCAAGGATTGCACCCCATGCAATGGCATTGAACGCCCCCAAAAATAGCCAACTACCAAGATCGGTATCCGTGTACTGCTGCAGCCATTCGATGCCGCGAGGCAGGCGTGCCATATAAGGTAATACGAGTCCGAGTAGCACTATCGCGATACGAGCATTGCGCATTCTCATATGTGCCCCCTAAGGCTTGGTCAAGGGGTGGGCTTTAGCCCGTCCCAGTGAGCGGAGCGAACGATTTGAACCATTTGTTAGGGCTAGTACGGAGCATAGTTTTGAAGTTCCTTTATTCGCTGTTTGGCGCGCTCTTCTTTGCAGGCTAGATAGATGCTGTTGCGAATAGTACCTGATCTATGCATTTCGTATTGAGCGGCGCAGTCCGCTTCCCTGAATGTAATCCATGCTCTTTGGGCTGTTAAAAGCTTTTTTCTGTATTCGGTGTAGTTTTCATACTCAGTGTTTGGTTGAGAAAGGCTTTCCACCAATTTTTTATACGCTAAATTCAGCTCTTTCTCTGTGCTTTCGAGAGAGATAGATGTGCACTGTTCAATATCCGGTGTTGAGAATGCATTGGCACAATCAATATTTTTCTCGGGTTCTGCATATGCCTCAATAGATAAGGCTAGTAGGCAGGCAACTAGTGAGCGATGCATTGAATGCCCTAACGCCGCGCTCTGCGGCAAATTTGGAGCGTAGCGGAAAGTTTGTCCGACAGCAGCGCCTTGTTAGGCAAGGTATTTAATTTCTCCAAAATGTCAAAAATGAAGAAGCTCCTCAAATAATCGGGGCAACCAATCCAGCTTCTTGGATTAGCGTATCTATTAATTTCAATAGCTTAGATGCATTATAAGTGCCATCCAGCAACTGGTTATCGGACTGCTCGTAAAAATGCTTTGAATAGGATTCTTTGTAATCTAAAACACCATGCCATGCATCGATATCTTTTTTGAAATTACTCCATGTGACCTGTGCTGTAGGATATTGATCTAGGCGAAGATCAAGATAACACTCAATCGCAGCAGCTCTACCA
Source organism: Pseudomonas sp. EGD-AK9 (assembly GCF_000465935.2). Classification (NCBI taxonomy): domain Bacteria; kingdom Pseudomonadati; phylum Pseudomonadota; class Gammaproteobacteria; order Pseudomonadales; family Pseudomonadaceae; genus Pseudomonas; species Pseudomonas sp. EGD-AK9. The sequence goes on along the minus strand of NZ_AVOF01000207.1, from coordinate 7,728 downwards.
TTGATATCAGAAGTGCTCACCCCTTCAGGTCCGAGAGTTATAAACTCCCTAAATTCATCAAGATCAGGTAGGAGCATCGCCCTCATATTGGCAGGAGAATTCAACTTTTCAAATTTGCGAAAAGCGTCAACGCCCTCTGCATCGTTATCGAAAACAAATAAGACCTGATTTAGGACCTCGATTCGCAATAGTCCCTCTGCAAATTTTACTAGATTGCCCGTTCCCCAGTATGGATGTCGCTCATCGACATCCACGAAATTGAAAAAATCAGCCACATCCGGACGTAGGACCTGTAGAGCTCGCTTAATAATGCGTGTATCTGATGTTCCCTCGGTTGCTATCAAAACCTTTTGCTTTTGGAGTGCTCCAGCCCGAAACGCCTCTCGTTGAACCCACCCAGCATGAACAATAGGGCCAAACTCCCAAGTAACCTCAACATCAGAATTTGCTGCATTTTGCGCAAAAACCTGAAGCATAGATTCAGCACTAAGGATACAAACTCTCGAAGACAGGTAACTGGCCTCAGACCAATAGAGATCTGAGCCTCCAGACCAAGGAACTCGATCAAACAATTCGCTATCAGTGGCAAGACGGCCCTGAGAAATAGTGTCTCGATCTGGTGTGTCGTATTCTATATAGTCGTTTGTTAAACCAGACAGCGGATAGCGACATGCCAAGTGGCAAAACTCTTCAAACGTAAGATATTCCTTTTTTGATTCACCTGCATCAATCTCGCTTGAGATCTCTTCCGCTTCTGCTATCAACGAATAGTATTCGGCACGTGCCGCATCAAGCGTATAGCCGAGTATGTTTAGGCGTGGTATAACCCGATATAGAGCCCTAGCAAAAGTCTCCTCCGCCTCTTCTATCTCATGTTTTAATTCTGGATTTTCTTCATAATATTCGTAGTCTATTGACTCAGACTTTCGGCGTATTAAGTCACCATCTTGAAAAAGAAATCCATAATCCATGCCCATGTGATTTTTAGAATACGACAGAGAAACGTTCCCTACGCACAACTCTATCGATGTTCCCATTTAAATTACCTTCTTATTACTAGCTTAATTAATCGCACTCGTGCTGCCTAACGATTAAGCTAAGGGGCCGGCTTTAGCCGGTCCCAGTGAGCGAAGCGAACGATTTGAGCGCATTGTTGTGCGCCGTACTTCAGAGTGAGAGCAAGGCTTTTTCTTTGTCATTTAACTCAATGCCAGAGATCTTGTTACTGATGGGAGCCTTATATGATTCTGGGATCTCCGACACGGTGAGATATAGCTGTGCCAACTTTACTTCTATTGGTGACATTACTTCGACGAGCTCTGCGGCTCTTGAATTTCCGCACCTTTTGACGCTGCGGAGCCACTGCGCCATTTCTTTTAAATTTGAGTTTGCGAGTACTGCTTCACGGGTCGGGGGAGCGGTGAGTTGGTTTACTGTGAGTGGCCATAGCCAATTAAGAAATGCGTAACCGTCTTCGCTATACCCGCCCGTATGAGCGGTTTTATAGGTTCTCATTAAATTTAGATGTGCGTCTATAAGAGAGCTTTCGTTCTCTTTTTTACTTGAGATGTTGTGCCAAATTGCATACAGCACCCCATACACCGTTGCTAAAGCAACAAAGGTGCCTCCAGAAAAAGATCCTAGGTTGGCATAGTCGCTAGAGGTTACTGGTAGGCCGAATTTAAAAAGATAAACACCAATAGTAAGCAAGGCTAAAGCTGCGAGAGTAATTATGTGCTTCAGCATGTGGCTTTGGACCTCTCTCTAGGTGCACAACGATTAAGCTAACGGGCGGCCAAAAGCGCAGCTTTTGGACGTCCAGCGAACGGAGTGAGCGGCAGTTGAGCGCATTGTTAGGCATCTACACGTGATACTGCTTCTTTTACTAAAGGCATCCATGTGTCTACTGCAGCAGCTTCCAAAATTGCGGTAAGCTCTGTCTCTTTATTTGTCTCAAGTATATATTCAGGCGGCCTGCCAATAGATAATAGCGGTGCTTTGCTTCCAAATTGATCGGCCGTCATGTCTAAAAAATTTTCCACTCCGTTTGATGGTGAGCTTCCTTCCAGCCAATAATGCTCTTCTGAGATGCTGTTGCTGGAGAACTTGCCCAGACATAGCCTCCAGCTTTGATCTAAGTATGATATTTCATTCATCCATCTCATCGTGCAAACGCTTATGACATGACAAAGGCCTTTAGCGTTTTCTTTCCCAAGATGATTAATAAATGCCTTGTGTATGTTTTTAAGTTCTTCCACGGTTTCTCCTAGTCGCCTAACTATTAATTAGGCGACATGGCTGTCGCGTTTGCCCACGACACCTGTCGCATAACCTTCCTTGTCGTCTTGTAAGTCCTTGTCTAGCTTGAAGGTGGTCGCGGCAAACGCGACAGCACTCTGGGAGAAACGCGACATGGATGACGGCAAGCCCAAGCTGCTGGATCAACTGCGCCAGCAGATTCGAGTCAGAAACTATTCCATCCGTACCGAAACTGTCTATGCCGAGTGGGCAAAACGCTATATCCGCTTCCATCGCTATCGGCATCCGGCGGAGATGGGCGCGGCGGAGATCGAGCTTTTCTGACTCATCTGGCGGTCAAGCGCGATGTATCCGCTTCGACGCAGAACCAGGCCTTGGCCGCTCTGCTGTTTCTCTACAAGGAGGTGCTCAAGCTGGATTTGCCCTGGTTACAAGACATAGTGCGGGCGAAGAAGCCCCAGCATCTGCCGGTGGTGTTGACGCGCGCCGAGGTGGAGGCCTTGCTGGCGCAGCTGCAGGGCGTGAGCTGGATTGTCGCCAACCTGCTCTATGGCTCGGGCTTGCGTCTACTCGAGGCGCTGCGGCTGCGGGTCAAGGATGTGGATTTCGCCCGGCGGGAGATTCTGGTGCGCGATGGCAAGGGCCAGAAGGACCGGGTGACCATGCTGCCCCTGCGTATCGTCGAGCCGCTGCGGCTTCATTTCGATAAGGTGCGGCATCTGCACCGGAGCGATCTCGCCGAGGGTTTTGGCGAGGCCAATTTGCCCTTCGCCCTGGCGCGCAAGTACCCCAATGCGGCCAAGGAATGGGGCTGGCAGTTCGTCTTTCCGTCCATTAACCGCTCGCGGGACCCGCGCGGCCAGGGGATCTTTCGCCATCACCTGCATGAGAAGACCATTCAGCGTGCGGTGCGCGAGGTTGCGCGGCGTGCCGGCTCGATCAAGCATGCCACGCCGCATTCGCTGCGCCATTCATTCGCCACCCACCTGCTGGAGGCGGGCCAGGACATCCGCACGGTGCAGGAGCTGCTCGGCCACGCCGACGTGAAGACCACCATGATCTACACCCATGTGCTCAATCGCGGCGGCCTGGCGGTGCTGAGCCCGCTGGATCGCTGAGGGCGTGCTGAAAAACCATTTACCGCCACACCTGCGAAGGCGCTGGTCCAGGTGCTGCGCAGCCTCTGGGTTATTCCCCTTCGGGCCAGCGCAAGCGCTGTTCAGCGATAAAGCTGCTGTCCCGCCTGCGCGGGAACGACGACTATTTCAGGTATTGCTGGGCGCGCCGCCGGGCAGCGGTAACCTCCGGTAAATTTCCGCGGGCGCCACTCGGTTGCAATCAGCGCATCCGACTTCTTATAGTTCCGCCGGCATTTTTGCAGGCCTGGCTCGTGCCCACGAGCGGCGCGCCAGGCTTTGACCGCACTGGTGAGAGGCCATGATCGAAATAAGAAACCTGACCAAGCGTTTTGCGCAGCACACGGCAGTCGACGATCTGTCGTTCAGCGTCCAGCCGGGGGAGGTGCTGGGCTTTCTCGGCCCCAACGGCGCCGGCAAGTCCACTACCATGAAGATGCTCACCGGCTTTCTCGCGCCGAGCTCCGGCACGGCGAGCATCCTCGGTTGCGATATCCAGACCCAGACCCTGCAGGCCCAGCGGCAGATCGGCTATCTGCCGGAAGGCGCGCCCTGCTACGGCGACATGACGGTGCGCGGCTTTCTCGACTTTATCGCCGAGGTGCGCGGCTTTCGTGGCGCCGAGAAGCGTCAGCGGGTCGAGCGCGCCGTGGCGCAGGTGGAGCTGGACAAGGTGCTGGAGCAGAGCATCGAGACGCTGTCCAAGGGTTTCAAGCGCCGCGTCGGCCTGGCCCAGGCGATCCTCCACGATCCACGCGTGCTGATTCTCGACGAGCCCACCGACGGCCTCGATCCCAACCAGAAGCATCAGGTGCGCCAGCTGATCCAGGGCCTGGCGCGCGACAAGATCGTGATCATTTCCACCCACATCCTCGAAGAGGTCACGGCGCTGTGCACCCGCGCGGTGGTGATCGCCCAGGGCCGCCTGCTGGCCGATGGCACGCCGCTGGAGCTGGAAAGCCGCTCGCGCTACCACCAGGCGGTGACCCTGGTGGCCGCCGAGCCGCTGGATCTGGATGCCCTGGCCGCGCTGCCGGGGGTGGCCGGGATCGAGGAGAACCACCTGGAGCACAGCTTCAGCGTGCTGGCCAAGCCGGGCGAGGTGATCTTCCCGCAGGTCAACGCGCTGATCGGCCAGCGTGGCTGGAACATCAAGGAACTCAACGTGGAACGCGGCCGGCTCGACGAAGTGTTCCGCAGCCTGACCCGGGGAGAGCAGCCATGACCCAGTTGCCGGTGATCTTCAAGCGCGAGCTGGCGAGCTACTTCGCCACGCCGCTGGCCTATGTGTTCATCGTGATCTTCCTGGTGCTGTCCGGGGTGTTCACCTTCTACCTGGGCGGTTTCTTCGAGGGCGGCCAGGCGAATCTGTCCGCCTTCTTCAACTTCCACCCCTGGCTCTATCTGTTCCTGGTGCCGGCGATTGCCATGCGCCTGTGGGCGGAGGAGCGCAAGTCCGGCTCCATCGAGCTGCTGATGACCCTGCCGATCACCCGCTTCGAGGCGGTCACCGGCAAGTTCCTCGCCGCCTGGGTGTTCGCCGGCCTCGCGCTGCTGCTGACCTTCCCGATGATCGTCACGGTCAACTACCTGGGCGAGCCGGACAACGGCGCCATCGTCACCGGCTACATCGGCAGTTGGCTGCTGGCCGGCGCCTATCTGGCCATCGGCTCGTGCATGTCGGCGCTGAGCAAGAACCAGGTGATCGCCTTCATCCTCGCGGTCAGCGCCTGCTTCCTGTTTATCGTCAGCGGCTTTCCGATGGTGCTCGATGCCTTCGCCTGGGCGCCGCAGTGGCTGGTGGACGCCATCGCCTCGCTGAGCTTCCTGGTGCGCTTCGACGCCATCAGCAAGGGCGTGATCGATCTGCGCGACCTGCTGTATTTCCTCTCGCTGATCGCCGCCTGGCTGACCGCCACCGCCGTGGTCATCGACCTGAAGAAAGCCGACTGAGGAGCGCCCATGAAAAAGCTGATCTATTCCGGCGCCGGGCTGCTGCTGATCGCGGCGGCCTTTCTCGCCTTCAACCTGCTGGCCGGCCTCGGCCTGGGCGGCGCCCGCCTGGACCTGACCGAGCAGAAGCTCTACACCATTTCCGATGGCACCAAGCAGATCCTTGGCGAGCTGGACGAGCCGATCAACCTGTACTTCTTCTACTCCGACAAGGTAGCCAAGGACCTGCCGGCGCTGCGCACCTACGCCCAGCGCGTGGAGGAGATGCTCAAGGCCTACCAGCGCCAGGCCGGCGGCAAGATCCGCCTGCACCTCATCGACCCCGAGCCCTTCTCCGAGGACGAGGACAAGGCCGCCGAGTTCGGCCTGCAGGGCATCCCCCTGCAGCAGGGTGGCGACTCCATCTACTTCGGCCTGGCCGGCACCAACGCGCTGGACGACACCCAGGTGATCCCGTTCTTCGCCCTGGATCAGGAGGAGCACCTCGAATACGAGCTGAGCCGCCTGGTGCAGAGCCTGGCCAAGCCGCAGCTGCCGGTGGTCGGGGTGCTCTCCGGGCTGCCCATGACCGGTGGCTTCGACATGATGGCGCGGCAGCCGACGCCGCCATGGATGGTGCTGGAGCAGGTGCGCCAGTTGTTTTCGATCGAGCAGCTCAAGGCCGACGTCGACCTGATTCCCGACAGCGTCTCGGTGTTGTGGCTGGTGCACCCGAAGAACCTGCCCGAGCAGACCCTGTACGCCATCGACCAGTTCGTCCTGCGCGGCGGCAAGCTGATGGTGTTCGTCGACCCCTATGCCGAGGCCGACACTGGCGACATGCCGGGCGAGATGGCGGTGGACAAGGGCTCCAACCTCGAGCCGCTGTTCCAGGCCTGGGGCCTGCGTCTGGTGCCGGACAAGGTGCTCGGCGACGGCTCCTACGCCATGTCGGTGAGCATGGGCCAGGGCCAGCGTGCGGTGCGTCATGCCGCCTGGCTGAGCCTGCCGCGCCAGGCGCTGGACCAGGAGGACATCGCCACCGCCGGGCTGGAGAGCATCACCGTCGCCACCGCCGGCATCCTCGAACCGGTGGAAGGCGCCAAGACCCGCTTCACCCCGCTGCTGCAGAGCTCCGAGTACGCCATGCCCTTCGACGCCCAGCGTTTCGCCATGCTGAGCAATCCGGAGGAGCTGATCCGCGAGCTGGAGCCCACCGGCGAGCGCTACGCCATCGCCGCACGCATCGACGGCCCGGCGCAGAGCGCCTTCCCCGACGGCATCGAAGGGCGCAAGGACGGCCTCAAGCAGGCCGACACCATCAACGTGATCGCGGTGGCCGATACCGACATCTTGAGCGACCGCCTGTGGGTGCAGGTGCAGGACTTCTTCGGCCAGCGCATTCCGCAGCCCTGGGCCGACAACGGCAGCTTCGCGATCAACGCGCTGGACAACCTGGCCGGCTCCGAGGCGTTGATCAGCGTGCGTTCGCGCGGCCGCTTCAGCCGTCCCTTCGTGGTGGTGGAAGAGTTGCAGCGCGCCGCCGAGCAGCGCTTCCGCGAGAAGGAACAGGCGCTGCAGGCGCGCCTGGCCGAGACCGAGCAGCAACTGGCGGCGCTGCAGCGCAACGACGACCCCAGCCAGGCGCTGGAGCTGACCCCGGAGCAGCAGGGCGCGGTGCAGCGCTTCATCCAGGAGAAGCTGGCGATCCGCAAGGAGCTGCGCGACGTGCGCTACCAGCTCAACGCCGATATCGAGGTGCTGGGCCGCACGCTCAAGGTGATCAATATCGCCCTGGTGCCGGCACTGTTGACCCTCGGCGTGCTGGCCCTGTGGCTGTGGCGGCGCCGCCGCCGGGCCTGAGCATTGTGGGAGGCGCTTTAGCGGCGACTCGTTCGCAGCTAAAGCGCGTCGGGTGGATCGGGGCGCGTAGCTGTCGCTTTTTACATCCACCACAACGGTGGATCGGTGAAGCGTGATCCACCCTACGAACCGGGGCCGTAGGGTGCGCCACTCGCACCAAAGCTTTTGAGGCGGTGCGCATGGCGCACCACGGTTCGTCGCTTTCAACCTTGGGGGCATCTGTCGCTCCGATGGGGAGCCGAAGGATGAGCCTCCCGAGTTTTCAACAGTGAGGGGATCATGGGACGTAAAGGTCTGATCGCATTGATCGTCATCGTGCTGCTGTGCCTGCTGGGTTACCTGGCGCTGCAGCAGCGCCAGCAGCAGGGCACTGCACAGCTCGAACGCACGCCCTGGCTGGCCGCCGAGCAGGGCTATCTGGGTAGCCTGCAGGCGCTGGAAATCCAGCCGCCCGGCCAGCCGGCGGTGCGTATCGAGCGCCGCGGCGAGGCCTGGGTGGTGCCGGCCAAGGCCGATTACCCGGCCGCGCGCGAGCCCC
>NZ_AVOF01000206.1:0-5888 GCF_000465935.2 Pseudomonas sp. EGD-AK9 | reverse complement strand
CCGCGTTCAGTTACCAACTGAACAGCTTCAACCTTGAATTCCCGGCTGAATTGCCTTCTCTTTGCCATTTGCTATCTCCTGTTTCATCGACCACCTTAACAAAGTGTCTTTGAAACCGGCAGCAGCCCAAAGTTCGTAGCTCTCAGCCAAAAACCAGTGGTGTTGCCTGTTAGTGTGGCGATCTAAATCGTGAACCTTCATGTTGGACGCTCCTGTCGGTTCAAGTGGGTGGGTAAACACCTCCACATTGGCACATCGCGATGCCGCTGAGGTGGGGGGCGGTCATCCCATTGGTCGGCGTCATCACTTCGGATCTGCGGCGGTCGGCTGCACGGTCTGCTCGAACTCTAGCTGCAGGCGCAGACCGGATACGATGCCCGCGACGATATCGCTTCCGGATGTGGAGCCGATAGCCAAGACGCGCGCCAAGGGCGCGAGAAAATCGTTTTCGGTACCGTGCATCAGTCGTTCAATCAGTTCGCTGATGATGGCGCGGACGCGACCAGTTGCCGCCTTCGACAGCGCCGCGTAGCTAATCGCGTTGGTGGCAAACTCGGCCCCGACGATCATTTCCAGACATTCGCAGCGCAAGGTCTGACTTGGGCTGCGCAAGACATTCAGGACCGCGAAAAGGCCGACTAGGTAGTCGTCGCCTGACGGCGTCAGTCCGGGCCCGAGACCGATCATCGACTTCGCATGTATACGGGCGTCATCGATGTTCCGGCGCAGCAGCGCATTGCACAGGCGACCCGAACGAGCCGCCAGCGCCGCCGATACATCATGCTCGAAAGTGCTGCCACCGGCTAGAAGACGCAGCATGCCGCCCGCATCAGCGGCGCATTTGAGATAAACAGTTAGTGCGTGGAGATTGCGTCGGAGCAGCGAAGCGTCGGCGGGATACCGCGGTAACTCGCCGCTCCAGCCCTTGACATCTCTGAATCGTACGTCCAAGAAGGGGCCGACGTGCATCAGATTTCCGACGGTACTCACCCGCTGGCGCGCAGCGACGTGGATCTCACTGAAGTCTGCGCTGTCGACAATGATGGTGTCGGGTGCGTTATCAAGATCGCAACTGGCCAGCGTAAACAATCCGCCACCCGAAAGCTCGATGTTGATAACTCGCTTGAAGACGCTATGCACTCGGCCGCCGAAGCCTACGCTGCTAAGCGAGCGCATGAACACCATGTCGGCGCTCAAGGCGGCCATCACATGCAGTGGCTTGCCTGCAACCGTTCCGGTGTGCGGTTCTCTGCCTGTGTGCACCAAAGTCATCATTGCACCCTCAACATTTTGTATTCTGAACCAGCAAAACTATACCTCGTGCGAGGTTACGTTCACCAGATCACCCCAAGGCAGACGACATCCTGCATGAGCACCAAGGGTCCGACGGCGGAGATCATGCTGCAATCATTGCACCGGGCTAACGCGCGGCAACGCTTTCAGACTTCATTGCTGGTTTAATGACGAACGAAGGGTAAGCCAATCGCCGCGGACGCTTGCGCACCGCGGCCAATGGCGGCGAGAATCGCCAATGCAACGAAATAGGGCGTCATCTGGATGACGTAGGAACTGACCGGCAGCCCCCATCCTTGCACGAGCAATTCAAGCCCCGCGACTGCCCCAAACATCAAACAGCTAATTACAGTGCCAAGCGGCATCCAGCGCCCAACGATAATGGCCGCGAGAGCGATGAATCCACGCCCATTGGTCATTCCATCGGTGAAAGTTCCAACCTCCTGCAGGCTGAGTACGGCCCCCCCTAAACCTGCAAAAGCGCCACCGACGACTATCGCCAGGATACGAATTCGCACCGGATCTGCGCCGACCGCAAACGCAGCGTCTGGATTTTCCCCTGTCGCGCGCAGCAAGAGCCCGTTACCTGTCTTCAAGAAAAAATGTACAGCGACTGCCAGACCAAGGGCCGCATAGACCAATGCAGGCTGTCGAAACAGGATCGGGCCGATGATCGGCAAATCCGCTAGATATGGGATTGGCAAAATTGCCAAGGTCTCGAACTGAACGACGGGGGCAGTACCTCCGAATAGGCCACGCAGCAGAAAACTTGTAAGGCCGAGTGCGAGGATATTTACGGCCAACCCGGTCACAATCTGGTCTGCATGGAACTTTGCAGTTGCAATAGCAACAATGAGCCCAAGCGCAGCGCCACTTGCGGCGCTGACAATCAGGCCTGCGCCAGAACTTCCGAGCGACATCGTCGCGACTGCGCCACCAAACGCCCCTGCCAGCATCATTCCCTCGATGCCCACGGCAAAAGTCCCGGCTTTCTCAGAGATGAGTCCGCCAATTGCCACAAAGAGAAGCGGGGTCGCTACGCGAATTGACGCTCCGAGAAACTCTATTAAAAGATTGCCATCCATAAATCACCTACACCCTGCGAAGGCGCGTACTCATGCCGATTGAACTCAATACAAAAACCATGGTCAACCCCACGATGACAAAAACCAACGAAGAAGGGACACCCACCTCGCGCTGCATAGACAGAGCGCCGGCCTCTAGGAAGCCGAGGAACAGGCCCGCTGGCAGCACGGCAATAGGGTTTGTAGCCGCCAAAAGAGCCACGGCAACGGCGCTGAATCCGAATCCAAGCGAGAAACCCTCGATCAGACGGTAATGAATCCCCATAATTTCAATGCTGCCAGCAACGCCCGCCAAAGCGCCCGCAATCATCATGATGGTGAACGTACATTGCGACCTGGACACGCCTGCGTAATCCGCAGCAGCATGGCTTTCTCCTATCAGGCGTAAGCGAAACCCGAAAGTTGTTCGCCACAAGACAAAATGTCCAACGACCACGGCAAGGACTGCAGCGACGATGCCGATATGCAAGTCCGTCCCTGGCAATAATTTGGGAAGCCAAGCCATTTCCGTGAGAATGGGTGACTGCGGGAAACCGGCCCCCGGGTCGCCCAATACGCCGTGCAGCAAATGACCAACAAACAGCAGACCGACAAAATTGAGCAGCAGAGTCGTCAAAACGACGTGAACGCCGCGTTTGACGCTGATGACCGCGGCGATCCCTGCCCACGCAGCGCCGCCGACTGCTCCCGCGACGACCGCAGCAGGTATTAATACGAGCGGCATATCGGGGAAGTAGAGCGCGACCGAGGTCGATGCCAGTCCTCCAACGGCAATCTGTCCTTCTGAGCCTATGTTGATGACCTTTGCGCGAAAGCAAAGGGCAACTCCGACCCCGGTGAGAATATAAGGCGTGCTCCTGTTGAGTCCAAACGCAATCCGATCCGTCGAGCCGAAAGCGCCATTCAGCAGCGCCCAATAGGCGGCTGAAGGATTCTTGCCGGAAATCGCAATCAACACTGCGGTTATTGCAAAAGCAAGCAAGACCGCAATGAGTACAAGCAACATGGTTCGCAGACCGTCCGAACCGAAGATCTCACTCAACACGCCGGTCGCGCGGTTGACGACCGGAAGCGCAACATCCGTGCTGGTGGTGTGGCTTTCTTTGCGAGGTGCAGTCATACTAATTCCGCTACTTGAGCCGGCCGGAGCGCTGTGGTTCCGGCCATCGCCAAGCCGATTTCGGTGACATCTACCTGTTCCCGAGGCACAGCCTCCGACAGCCGTCCTGCACAGATAACGGCTATTCGGTCACCCAAAATCAGAACTTCATCCAATTCGGTGGATAGATAGAGTATCGCCACGCCCGCATCTCGCAATGCCAGCACCTGGTCGATGACAAACCGTGTGGCACCCGGATCCAAGCCCCACGTAGGCTGGTGTGCGATCAGCACTTTTGGGCTGCGTCCAATCTCGCGCGCAAGGACAATTTTTTGTTGATTGCCGCCCGACAAAGTTTGCACCGGTGTGGTCGATCTGGCGACGTTGATCCCGAACTGTCCAATTCTTCGAACTGCAGACGAGCGGATAGCAGAAAAGTCGAGTAAGCCGTGACGGGAAAACGGCGGATTAAAAAAATCCCGAAGGGCAAGGTTTTCTTCGACCGACATGCTTGGCACCAGGGAAGTGTGAATCCGATCCACCGGGATATAAGAAATGCCAGAAGAGAGTCGAAATCGAACATTGGCGCGGGTGATATCACGACCATCCAACAATATGCTGCCCTGATCTGAACTCTTCAAGCCAGCGAGTACGTTCACGAAATCAGCCTGACCATTACCGTCAATGCCTGCGATAGCGACGATCTCTCCAGCATGCAAAGACAGGTTGATATCGGTGAGTTTCATGACACCGCTGGCGCCACGTTGTGACAATCCTTTCACAGTCAGAACCTCCGGTCCGAGCGCGCGCTCTACACGCCTTATCGGTGGTGGCACCTCCCGTCCGACCATCATCTGAGCCAAACTCGTTTTGGTTGCGGATTTTGCGGCGCATTGGCCGATGACTTTCCCGTCCCGCAGCACGACGATGTCGTCGCAGACCTCCAAAATCTCACCAAGCTTGTGCGAAATGAAAATAACCGACTTTCCCTGTTCTCGAAGCTGTCGCATGACGTCGAGAAGTTGCTTAACTTCCGGGGGACTCAAGTTCGATGTCGGCTCATCAAGCACAAGGAGATCGGCGCCACGGATAATCGACTTCACAATCTCTACTCGCTGTCGGCTGCCGTAACTAAGTTGCCCGACCTTCGCGTCAGGATCGACCTCCAACCCGTAAGTTCTACTTGCGTCCACGATTAGTTTGGCGCATTGCTGAGCGCGCACTGGATGACCCAATTCATTCCACCCTAGCATGACGTTTTCAGTTACCGTCATCGCGTCGACCAGCATAAAGTGCTGATGGATCATGCCGATGCCGACGGCAATCGCGTCCTTCGGCGTGTGTCCGGTCAGCTCACGCCCTTTGAAAAAGATCTTTCCTGCATCTGGTCGCACGATGCCGAAAAGAATCTTCATCAGCGTGCTTTTGCCAGCGCCATTTTCGCCGAGTAGGCCCAAAATCTGTCCTCGTCCAACTTTGACATCAATGCCGCGCGCTGCGCGTAGCGAACCGTAGTCCTTGCAGATACCACGCATTTCCAACATCAGATTCTCCAATTTGGCGGGGACGCGAGGATCAGATTCCACCGCGTGCATCTTGGCGTGTTACGTTGATCTTCAGCTGGCCTGACGCCAACTGCTTTTTGATCTTTTCCAGTTCGCCAACCACTGAGGCGGGAACCGCCGGGTTGAATTCGAGTTCTTTCGAATAGCGTAAACGTGCACCGGTTGTTCCGCTGCTTCCCAAGCCATAAATCAGATACTTGCCGCCAACACTTTCTGTCTTGTTTTGCTGAACGGCTGCGGCATACATCTCCGGCCATTCTTCGACGACATTTGCGAGCACAGCCTCCGGCGCAATCTGTGTGTGCCCCAGCGAACGCCCTGTAACAAAAACACCTCTTTCCTTCGCCGCTTTGATGAGCCCGGCTTGACCAGCATTCAGTTTTCCAGAAACTACGTCAGCACCGCGCGTGATCAGCGATAGCGCCGCTTCCTTCGCAGCTGTCGGGTCTTCCATGCTTTGCAGATAGATAACCTTTACTTCGATATTCGGTCGTACACTTATTGCGCCCTTTCGGAAGGCGCCAACTTGCGCCGTCACGGTAGGTAACCCTTCAAGGCCGCTAATAGCACCGATCTTGTTTGTCTTGGACATGCGAGCAGCAAGAACGCCCATTAGGTAGCCGAACTGTGCGTTGTCGTACTCAATTGATGCAACATTCTTCCCCGAACCGGTGGCTCCTGATCCGATTAGGAATAGCGTTTTCGGGAACTCCGGCCCGACCCGCTGAGCCGCTGAGAGAAAGCGACCCGAATGTCCAACCACAACATCAACTCCCTTCCGGGCATATTGACGCATACTTTCAACCATATCTGCAGCTTGAACGTTTTCGGAGTAAGTAACGTTCC
>NZ_AVOF01000205.1:0-6045 GCF_000465935.2 Pseudomonas sp. EGD-AK9 | reverse complement strand
TGCGACAGCGCTTCGCCCTGGCCCATCTCGAAGAGGACGACCTAGGGTTGAGGGATTGGCTACAGCAGGTGCTGCAGCAACTGGACGAGCCCGAGCGGGCCGCCCAGCTGCCCCTGGACATTCGCGGCAGCGCCTTCCAGCAGCGGGTCTGGCAGGCGCTGCAGACGATCCCGCCGGGGCAGACGCGCAGCTACGGCGAACTGGCCGGCCAGTTGCACAGCCACCCGCGCGCGGTGGCCCGCGCCTGCGCCAGCAACGCCATCGGCCTGCTGCTGCCCTGCCACCGCGTGGTGGCCAGCGATGGCAGCCTCAGCGGCTACCGCTGGGGCCTGCAGCGCAAGCGGCGCTTGTTGGAGCAGGAACAGTCGTAGGGCATCGCGGGTTCTCGGTGCGCGCGGCGCACCAATCCTCCCCGGGAGCTACACCAACATCGCCTTGGCCACCTCGTTGCGCGTGCTGCGGCCCACCAGTTGTTCCACCAGGCACAGGGCAAAGGCCAACGCCGTACCCGGCCCCTGGCTAGTGATGCAATTGCCATCGACCACCACCGCCTCGTCGACGAAGGTGCAGCCCGAAAGACGCTCGCTGAATGCCGGGTAGCAGGTCATCCGCCGCTGCTTGAGCACGCCGTACTGCTGCAGGGCCAGCGCCGGCGCGGCGCAGATCGCGGCAAACAGCTCGCCGGCCTTGGCCTGCTGGCGCACCCGCTCGGCCAGCGGTTCGAAATCGGCCAGGTGCTGGGCGCCGGGCATGCCGCCGGGCAGCACGATCAGGTCGAAATCCTGGGCCAGCACGTCCACCAGCATGGCGTCGGCGGTCAGCCGCGTGCCGCGGGCGCAGGTGATCATGCGGCGTTCCTCGATGCTGGCCACCAGCACCTCGATGTCGGCGCGGCGCAGCACGTCGATCAGGGTCACGCATTCGAGGTCTTCGACGCCGTCGGCGACGGCGATCAGCGCACGCTTGCTCATATCTCAACTCCTTCAGGCAGGAAACGAAACTGTCCGCCCGGTCATAAAATGAGGCGACAGGCCATAAATTCACCGGGGAAAACCTTGCTGCTATGATGCGCGGCTTTTGCGCAAACGGGCAATTTTCCGGCACGGATATGCTTAGCTTGCTGCACATCACTTTCGGCGCGTTCGCGCCTCGGGGGAGCCCACCATGCTGGAAAAACTGTTCCAACTCAAAGCGCACCACACCAACGTGCGCACCGAGGTCATCGCCGGTCTCACCACCTTCCTGACCATGGCCTACATCCTCTTCGTCAACCCCAACATGCTGGCCGAGACCGGCATGGATCACGGCGCGGTGTTCGTCGCCACCTGCCTGGCGGCGGCCATCGGCTCGGCGGTGATGGGCCTGTTGGCCAACTACCCGATCGCCCTGGCACCGGGCATGGGCCTCAACGCCTTCTTCACCTACACCGTGGTGATGACCATGGGCTACAGCTGGCAGACCGCCCTGGGCGCGGTGTTCCTCTCCGGCGCGATCTTCTTTCTGCTGTCGATCTTCAAGATCCGCGAGTGGATCATCAACAGCATCCCGCTGGCCCTGCGCGCCGGCATCGCCGCCGGCATCGGCCTGTTCCTGGCGATCATCGCGCTGAAGAACGCCGGCATCGTGGTCGATCACCCGGCCACCCTGGTCGGTCTCGGCGACCTCAGCCAGGGCGGCGCTCTGCTCGCCTGCCTGGGCTTCTTCGTCATCGCCGCGCTGGCCTATCGCAAGGTCACCGGCGCGGTGATGATCGGCATCCTGCTGGTCACCGGCCTGTCCATCGCCCTGGGCCTTTCGGAGCTGCCGGGCGTGGTGTCGATGCCGCCGTCGCTGATGCCGACCCTGCTGCAGCTGGATATCGCCGGTGCCCTGGACATCGGCCTGATCAGCGTGATCTTCGCCTTCCTCTTCGTCGACCTGTTCGACACCTCCGGCACCCTGGTCGGCGTGGCGCAGAAGGCCGACCTGCTGGACAAGGACGGCAAGATGCCGCGCCTGGGCCGCGCGCTGATGGCCGACAGCACCGCCACCATGGCCGGCGCCGCGCTCGGCACCAGCACCACCACCAGCTATATCGAGTCCGCCGCCGGCATCAGCGCCGGCGGGCGCACCGGCCTGACCGCCTGCGTGGTCGCCGCGCTGTTTCTGCTCAGCCTGTTCTTCGCCCCGCTGGCCGGTTCGGTACCGGCCTACGCCACCGCGCCGGCGCTGCTGTTCGTCGCCGTGCTGATGATGAGCAGCCTGGCGCAGATCGACTGGGACGACCTCACCGTCGCCGCCCCGGTGGTGGCCGCCGCCCTGGCCATGCCGCTGACCTTCTCCATCGCCAACGGCATCGCCTTCGGCTTTATCGCCTGGACCGCGGTCAAGGTGCTGTCCGGGCGCTGGCGCGAGCTGAACCCGGCGATGTGGATTCTCTCCGCGCTGTTCGTCGTCAAGCTGGGCCTGTTCGCCTGATCCCCCTTTCGCCGACGACCGGCTGCAACGCCGGTCGCCGGCCGCTTTAGAGTGTTGCCATGAGCGCCCCCGTATTCGACCCCGCCACCTACGCCGCCCAGCTCGCCGAGAAAGAGCAGCGCCTGATCGAACTGCTGGCCCCCTTCGCCGCCCCCGCGCCCGAAGTGTTCGACTCGCCGCGCGAGCACTACCGCCTGCGCGCCGAGTTCCGCCTGTGGCGCGAGGACGGCCAGCGCCACTATGCGATGTTCGCGCCGGGCGACAAGCACACGCCGATCCTCCTCGACGACTTCCCCATCGCCAGCCTGCGCATCAACGAGCTGATGCCGCGCCTGCGCGCCGCCTGGCAGGCCAGCGAGGCGCTGTCGTTCAAACTGTTCCAGGTGGAATTTCTCACCACCCTGGCCGGCGATGCGCTGATCACCCTGGCCTACCACCGCCCGCTGGACGCCGCCTGGCAGGCCGAGGCCGAACGCCTGGCCGCGCAGCTGAACGTCAGCCTGGTCGGCCGCTCGCGCGGCCAGCGCCTGGTGGTCGGCCGCGACTACGTCGAGGAAGAACTGAGGGTGGCCGGACGCACCTTCCGCTACCGCCAACCGGAAGGCGCCTTCACCCAGCCCAACGGCGCGGTGTGCGAGAAGATGCTGAACTGGGCCCATGACGCCCTCGGCCAGCGCGACGACGACCTGCTGGAGCTGTACTGCGGCAACGGCAACTTCACCCTGCCGCTGGCCACTCGCGTGCGCCGCGTGCTGGCCACCGAGATCAGCAAGACCTCGGTGAACGCCGCGCTGGCCAACCTGGCTGATAACGGCGTGGACAACGTCGAGCTGGTGCGCCTGTCCGCCGAGGAACTGACCCAGGCGCTGAACGAGGTGCGGCCGTTCCGCCGCCTGGCCGGCATCGACCTGAAAAGCTACGACTTCGGCAGCGTCTTCGTCGACCCGCCGCGCGCGGGGATGGACCCGGATACCTGCGAGCTGACCCGGCGTTTCCAGCGCATTCTGTACATCTCCTGCAACCCCGAGACCCTGGCCGCCAATATCGCCCAGCTCAACGATAGCCATCGGGTGACGCGCAGCGCGCTGTTCGACCAGTTCCCCTACACCCACCATATGGAAGCCGGGGTGCTGCTGGAGCGGCGCTAAGCCATGCTCTGAGCCGTCTCGGAGTAGGGTGGAAAACCGCGCAGCGTTTTCCACCACAAGCGACAGGTGGACAAGCTTCGCGTTGTCCACCCTACCTAACTAGGTGTGCCGCGTAGCCCGCGCAACGCCCACCAGGCCAGCCCGGCCGAAACCACCTCCAGCAGCAATGCGGCCAGGTTGAAGGTTTGCTGCGCGCCACCGTCCAGCCACAGCCCGGCGATACGCGCCAGCGCCAGCACGCTGTAGAGCAGCACCAGCAGCGTCAAGGCCGGACGCAGCAGTTCCAGGCGCAGCAGCGCCAGCACCAGGTAGGCGGCCAGGCCCAACTGCAGGCCGCCGTAGTAGGCGCGCACCTCGGTCACCGCGGCGTTACCCATCAGCAGCGCGCCGCTGAGGCTGGCCATTTCATGGGGTTTGACGAAATACACCAGGCCCAGCCCGGTCAGGGCGGCGATCTGGATCAGTACGACGATCCGGGCGAACAGCATCGAACAGCCTCCTTGTCGACATCGGCTGCAGGCAGCATAGGTGCAGCCGGTCGCGACGCATAGTCGCAACGCCTTGGGCTGTGCTCGCCACGGCGCTATGCTGGGCGTCCGCTTCCCTGGAGTTTCGCCATGCGCCGCTCGCTACTCGCCCTCGCCCTCTTTGCCGGCCTGGCCCAGGCCGCCGAACCACTGACCATCGACGTGCACCGCGACGCCAACTGCGGCTGCTGCAAGGCCTGGATCAGCCACCTGCAGGACAACGGCTTCACCGTCAACGACCACGTCGAAACCGACATGGCCGCGGTCAAGCAGCGCCTCGGCGTACCGCCGCGTCTGGCCTCGTGCCACACCGGGGTGATCGACGGCAAGTTCGTCGAAGGCCACGTGCCGGCCGCCGACATCCTCAAGCTGCGCCAGCGCCCGGACCTGCTCGGCGCCGCCGTGCCCGGCATGCCGGTCGGCTCGCCCGGCATGGAGTACGGCGACCGCGTCGACGCCTACCAGGTGATCGGCCTGGACCGCGAGCGCCGCGACCAGGTACTGGCCGACTACCCCGGCAACTGACGGCCGGCCTGGCGCGCAGCAGCGGCGCCGACGACACTGAACAGCCTGAGCCACAGGGAGAGCGAAGATGCGCTGGCGCAAGGCAAGACGCAGTGACAACGTGGTGGACGCGCGCGGCCGCTCCGGCGGCATGCGCATGGGCGGCAAGGGGCTGAGCCTGGGCGGGGTGGCGGTGATCGTCATCGTCGGCCTGCTGATGGGCCAGGACCCGCTGCAGATCCTCGGCGAGATCGCCGGCCAGGCCACCCAGACCAGCCAGGTCGGCCTGCCCCAGGGCGCGCCGCCGGCGGCCAACGACGAGCACAGCGAGTTCGTCCGCGCCATTCTCGGCGACACCGAGGACACCTGGCGCGAGCTGTTCCAGAGCGCCGGCCAGCAGTACCGCGATCCCAAGCTGGTGCTGTTCTCCGGCGGCGTCAACTCGGCCTGCGGCTTCGCCAACTCGGCGGTCGGCCCCTTCTACTGCCCGGGCGACCAGCGGGTCTATCTCGACCTGACGTTCTTCCGCGAGCTGGAACAGCGCTTCGCCGCCGCCGGCGACTTCGCCCAGGCCTACGTCATCGCCCACGAAGTCGGCCACCACGTGCAGACCCTGCTCGGCGTCTCGGCCAGGGTCAACGCGGCGCGCCAGCGCGGCGAGCGGGTCGAGGGCGACGGTGGCCTGCTGGTGCGCCAGGAACTGCAGGCCGACTGCCTGGCCGGGGTCTGGGCACACCACGCCCAGCGCCGCCATGCCTGGCTGGAGGAGGGCGATCTGGAAGAAGCGCTGAACGCCGCCAGCGCCATCGGCGACGACCGCCTGCAGAAGCAGGCACGCGGCCAGGTGGTACCGGACGCCTTCACCCACGGCACCTCGGCGCAGCGGGTGCGCTGGTTCCGCATGGGCTTCGACAGCGGCCAGCCGGGGCGCTGCGATACCTTCAAGGTGGCGCGGTTGTAGAGATCTCGTGGGGGGCGACCGGCGTCACCGGATCGCGGCTAAAGCCCCTCCCACAGAACATGCCGCTCCCGACCGTGCAACCAATCAGCCAAGGTGCGCCAGCAGCTCGGCGCAATCACGCGCATGCAGCTCGGTCAGCTCGGGCCAGGGGTTGTCCGGCAGGTTGACCAGCACACCGCGCGCACCGGCGGCCTGGGCGCATTCCAGGTCGAAGCGGTAGTCGCCGACCATCACCAGCTCGCTCGGCGCCACGCTCCAGCGCTCGGCCAGGTGCAACAGGCCGCCGGGATGGGGCTTGGGCGGCGCCTCGTCGCGGCCGAGGATATCGGCGTCGGCGAAACAGTCGGCCAGGCCGATGGCGGCCAGCGTCAGCAGCGCCAGGGGATGAGCGTTGCGGGTCAGGATACCGAGCCGGCAGTCGCGCTCGCGCAGGGCGCGCACCAGCTGC
>NZ_AVOF01000204.1:0-6063 GCF_000465935.2 Pseudomonas sp. EGD-AK9 | reverse complement strand
GCCATCGAGGCCGCGCGGGCCGGCGACGCTGGCCGCGGCTTCGCCGTGGTCGCCGACGAGGTGCGGGCGCTGGCCCATCGCACCCAGCAGTCGACCCAGGAAATCGAGCAGATGATCGGCGGCATCCAGAGCGGCACCGACCAGGCCGTGGGGGCGATGCACAGCAGCAACGGCCGCGCCCGTTCCACCCTGGAGGTGGCGCAGGCCGCCGGCACGGCGCTGGAGCAGATCGCCCAGGCGATCGCCTCGATCAACGAGCGCAATCTGGTGATCGCCAGCGCCTCGGAAGAGCAGGCGCAGGTGGCGCGCGAGGTGGACCGCAACCTGGTCAACATCCGCGACCTGTCGCTGCAGAGCTCGGCCGGTGCCAACCAGACCAGCGCCGCCAGCCAGGAGCTGTCGCGCCTGGCGGTGGACCTGAACAGCCTGGTGGCGCGCTTCAAGGTCTGAGGCCGACAGGGGGCTGCCGGCGAGCCAGGCTGATCGCAAGGCTTTCTGATGCAGCAACGAAAACGGCGCCCGCAGGCGCCGTTGTCTTTACTGCCGGGCAGCTGTCACTTGCCGGCCCAGCGCTTGAGCACCAGGGTGGCGTTGGTGCCGCCGAAGCCGAAGCTGTTGCTCATCACGGTGTCGAGCTTGGCGTTCTCCACGGTCTTGAGCTGGATCGGCAGGTCGGCCAGTTCCGGATCGACTTCCTCGATGTTGGCCGAGGCAGCGATGAAGTTACCTTCCATCATCAGCATGCAGTAGATCGCTTCCTGCACGCCGGCGGCGCCCAGGCTGTGGCCGGACAGGCTCTTGGTCGAGCTGATGGCCGGCGCCTTGTCGCCGAACACCTCGCGCACCGCGCGGCTCTCGGCGACGTCGCCGACCGGGGTGGAGGTGCCGTGGGTGTTGAGGTAATCAATCGGCGTGTCGACGGTGGCCAGGGCCTGCTGCATGCAGCGCACCGCGCCTTCGCCGCTCGGCGCGACCATGTCGTAGCCGTCGCTGGTGGCGCCGTAGCCGACGATTTCGGCGTAGATCTTCGCGCCGCGGGCCAGGGCGTGTTCCAGCTCCTCGACCACCACCATGCCGCCGCCGCCGGCGATGACGAAACCGTCACGCTTGGCGTCGTAGGCGCGCGAGGCCTTGTCCGGGGTTTCGTTGTACTGGGTGGAGAGGGCGCCCATGGCGTCGAACAGGAAGCTCTGGCTCCAGTGTTCTTCTTCGCCGCCACCGGCGAACACCACGTCCTGCTTGCCCATCTGGATCTGTTCCATGGCGTGGCCGATGCAGTGAGCACTGGTGGCGCAGGCCGAGGAGATCGAGTAGTTCACGCCCTTGATCTTGAACGGCGTGGCCAGGCAGGCGGAGACGGTGCTGCCCATGGTGCGCGGCACGCGGTACGGGCCGACGCGCTTGACGCCTTTCTCGCGCAGGATGTCGAGGGCTTCCATCTGGTTGAAGGTGGAGGCGCCGCCGGAACCGGCGATCAGGCCGGTGCGCGGGTTGGAGACCTGTTCCTCGCTGAGGCCGGCGTCCTTGATCGCCTGCTCCATGGACAGGTAGGCGAAGGCGGCGGCGTCGCCCATGAAACGGTAGACCTTGCGGTCGATCAGCTCTTCCAGGTTCAGGTCGACCGAACCGGAGACCTGGCTGCGCAGGCCCATCTCGGCATAGGACGGGTTGAAACGGATGCCCGACTTGCCGGCACGCAGGCTGGCGGCTACGGCTTCTTTGTCAGTGCCCAGGCAGGAAACGATGCCCAGACCGGTGATCACTACACGACGCATGTGCAAGTCCTTCAGAAACTGTCGGTGGAGGTGAACAGGCCGACGCGCAGGCCTTCGGCGCTGTAGATCTCGCGTCCGTCGACGCTGACGCTACCGTCGGCGATGCCGAGGATCAGCGAGCGGCTGATGGTGCGCTTGATATGGATGTTGTAGGTGACCTTCTTCGCCGTCGGCAGCACCTGGCCGAAGAACTTCACTTCGCCCGAACCCAGGGCGCGGCCGCGGCCGGGGTTGCCCTGCCAGCCGAGGTAGAAGCCGACCAGCTGCCACATGGCGTCGAGACCGAGGCAGCCGGGCATGACCGGGTCGCCCTCGAAGTGGCAGCCGAAGAACCACAGGTCCGGATTGATGTCGAGCTCAGCGACGATTTCGCCCTTGCCGTGCTTGCCGCCGGTTTCGCTGATGTGAACGATGCGGTCGATCATCAGCATGTTCGGGGCGGGCAGTTGCGCGTTCCCCGGACCGAACAGTTCGCCGCGGCTGCAGGCGAGCAGGTCTTCCCGGGTATAGGCGTTTTGTCTTGTCATGCGAGCTCCTCAATTGTCCCCACGCTTCTAAGGCTGGGCGAATCGTCCTGGCCGGCCACGCCTGGTAGGCGTCTGCCGGCAGCCTAGTCATAGACTGTTGCGTTGTGGTGAAAGTCACAGCGCGGTGAGTACAGTTGTACTCCGCTGCCGCGGCCTTGTCACAGCCGCCGGCATTTCTCCTTGTAACCCCGCCACCGCGCCGCTGCCACTCGCCTATGGTCGGGGTGGCAGCCAGCGCTGCAGGATGTGTTGCAGATCCGCGCGCTTGAAGGGCTTGGCCAGGTAGTCGTTCATCCCCGCGGCCAGGCAGGCCTCGCGGTCGCCCTGCAGGGCGTTGGCGGTCAGGGCGATGATCGGTATCTGCTGGCCTCTGGCCTGCTGGCGGATCTGCCGGGTGGCTTCGTAACCGTCCATCAGCGGCAGCCGGCAATCCATCAGGATCGCTGCGTAATCGTGCTGGGCGAAGCTGTGCAGCGCCTGCTGGCCGTCGCCGACCAGGCTGACCTGGTAACCCAGGCTGCGCAGCATGGCTTCGATCACCGTCTGGTTGACCGGGTTGTCCTCCACCAGCAGCACCGGTTGGCCGTCGCCGCCCGGCTTGACGCTCTCGCTGGCCTGTTCCTGTTCGCTGCGCTGGCGGAACGGCAGGGGAATCTCCAGGGTGAACACCGAACCGGCGCCGACCTCGCTCTCGGCGCGCAGGGTGCCGCCCATGCGCTCGGCCAGGGTGCGCGCGATGGGCAGGCCGAGGCCGGTGCCGCCGTAGCGGCGGGAGATCGAGGTATCGGCCTGCTGGAAGGCGTCGAACATGTGCTCCAGGCGCTCGGCGTCGATGCCGATGCCGCTGTCGTGCACCGCGCAGGTGAACCACAGCACCTGCTCGTCCAGCGGTTGCCAGCGGGTTTCCACGCGGATGCCGCCATCTTCGGTGAACTTCAGCGCATTGCCGATCAGGTTGACCAGGATCTGCCGGATGCGCGTGGGGTCGCCGCGCATCTCCAGCTGCTCCAGCCCCGGCTGGCTGTCCAGTTGCAGCTGCAGGCCGCGCTGCTGGGCACTGTGCTGGAACACCTGGATCGAGCCCTGCAGCAGCTCCGGCAGGTTGAAGGGGATGGCCTCGAGCTCCAGCGCGCCGCGCTCGATACGGGAGAAGTCGAGGATGTCGTTGATCACCTTGAGCAGGTGCTCGGTGGATTCGGTGGCCAGCGCCGCGTACTCGGCCTGCTCGTCGTTGAGACTGGTGGTCTCCAGCAGCTGCAGCATGCCCAGTACGCCGTTCATCGGCGTGCGCAGCTCATGGCTCATCATCGCCAGGAAGTCGGACTTGGCGCGGTTGGCCTGCTCGGATTCCTCGCGCGCCTGGATCAGTTCGGCGATTGCCTGCTGCTGCTCGCGGCCGCTGCGATCCAGGGCGCTGGCGAGGTCGTTGATGTGCCGCGCCAGGTCGGTCAGCTCGTCGTTGCCGAGCTCGGCCAGCGCCGGGCGGTAGTCGCCGGCCTGGATGCGTTCCAGGGCCTGGCCCATGGCGCTCAGCGGCTGCGCCAGGCGGCGGGCCAGGCGGCGGGCGAGGAGGAAGGTCAGCAGCAGGGCCAGCAGCGACAGCACCCCGGCCTTGAACAGGATTTCCTGCTGGCGGGCGTTGAAGGTGTCGTTGGACATGCCCACCACCACCCGTCCCAGGTAGCCGTCGGCGAGCGTCTTGCCGTGCGGCACCGCACTTTGCGCGCCGGCTGGCGGGCGCTGCAGGCGGATCGGCGCCTGGAACACCTCCACCTGCGGCGTGCTGTGGCCCTGTTCCTTGGGCCGCTCGACGTAGACCAGGATGTTGTCGTCGCGGTCGCGCACCTCGGCGAAGCGCACGTCCGGCGTGCTCAGGGTGGCGCGCAGCAGGTTTTCCAGGGCGCCCAGGTTGCCGTTGAGCACGCCGTACTCGCTGGCCGGGGCCAGCTGGTTGGCGATCAGCTGGCCGGTGTGGCCCTGCTCCTGGCGCAGGTCCTGCAGGCGGGTGAAGGTTAGAAAACCGGTCAGCAGCAGGGTCAGCAGCAGGGCCGGGCCGACGCTGATCAGCTGGGTGCGCGTGTGGATGTTCCAGCCGCGGCGCTGGCTCATGGTCGTACTGTCCCTGTCGGAGTGCGGCGCTGCCGGCGGCTGTAGCGGGCAGGGCGGGGCAAGGGGCTGCCTGTGGGCACGGGTCGTCCTTGGCAAATTACGTCGAGCCGGCATGTTAACCGACCCGGCGCGCTTTGCCAGCGCCAGGCGCGCGCACTCTGCGCCATTTCGCGTTTGCCCGCCGGGACCGATGCGGCACGGCGAACTTTTGCCCTGGCCGGTCACTCGCGGCTCCGTATAATGCCTGCAGACCGCCATCGCGCATGGCCCCATTCGGAAGTGTTATGACAGAGCTTCAACCCATTGCCGTACTCGGCGGCGGCAGCTTCGGCACCGCCCTGGCCAATCTGCTGGCGGAGAACGGCCAGCGCGTCCTGCAGTGGATGCGCGACCCCGAGCAGGCCGAGCAGATGCGCCGCAGCGGCGAGAATCCGCGCTACCTCAAGGGCGTCAAGCTGCACCCGGGCATCGAACCGACCAGCGACCTGACCGGCGCCCTGCAGCAGGCCGAGCTGGTGCTGGTCGCGCTGCCCTCCAGCGCCCTGCGCGAGGCGCTGCAACCGGTGGCCGGATTGTTCGCCGGCAAGCTGCTGATCAGCACCACCAAGGGCATCGAGGCCAAGACCTTCAAGCTGATGAGCCAGATTCTCGAGGAAATCGCCCCCGACGCGCGCATCGGCGTGCTGTCCGGGCCGAACCTGGCCAAGGAAGTGGCCGAGCACGCGCTGACCGCCACGGTGATCGCCAGCGAGGACGAAGCGCTCTGCCTGCGCGTGCAGCAGGCCCTGCACGGTCGCACCTTTCGCGTCTACGCCAGCGCCGACCGCTTCGGCGTCGAGCTGGGCGGCGCGCTGAAGAACGTCTACGCCATCATGTCCGGCATGGCCGCGGCCCTCGGCATGGGCGAGAACACCAAGAGCATGCTGATCACCCGTGCCCTGGCCGAGATGACCCGCTTCGCCGTCAAGCTGGGGGCCAACCCCATGACCTTCCTCGGCCTGGCCGGGGTGGGCGACCTGATCGTCACCTGTTCGTCACCGAAAAGCCGCAACTATCAGGTCGGTTTCGCCCTCGGCGAAGGCCTCAGCCTGGACGAGGCGGTGCAGCGCCTGGGCGAAGTCGCCGAAGGGGTCAATACTCTCAAGGT
The DNA here is from genome assembly GCF_000465935.2 of Pseudomonas sp. EGD-AK9. NCBI lineage: Bacteria > Pseudomonadati > Pseudomonadota > Gammaproteobacteria > Pseudomonadales > Pseudomonadaceae > Pseudomonas > Pseudomonas sp. EGD-AK9. The sequence goes on along the minus strand of NZ_AVOF01000204.1, from coordinate 505 downwards.
GCTCAAGGCGCGCGCCGAGGAGCTGGAGGTGTACATGCCGCTGGTCGCCGGGCTGCACGCCATCCTGTTCGAGGGGCGCACGCTGGCGCAGGTGATCGAGTTGCTGATGCGCGGCGAACCCAAGACCGACGTCGATTTCATTCCCACCGCGGGTTTCTAAGGAGCAAGTGATGAACGATGAGAAGCAGGAGCTGGAACGCGAGTCGATCCTGTTGCGCATTCTGTGGATGGTGATCTTCGTCATCGTCTGGCAACTGGCCGAGCTGCTGCTCGGCGCCGTGGTGCTGCTGCAACTCGGCTATCGCCTGTTCTACGGCGCGCCGAACGCCAGCCTGCTGGGTTTCGGCGACAGCCTCAGCCAGTACCTGATGCAGATCGGCCGTTTCGGCACCTTCAACAGCGATGAGAAGCCCTGGCCGTTCGCCGACTGGCCGACCCCGCGCGCGCCGCAAGGCGAGGCCGCCCATAGCATCCCGCCGGCGCCGCACCCGGTGCGCGACGAGGA
>NZ_AVOF01000203.1:0-6098 GCF_000465935.2 Pseudomonas sp. EGD-AK9 | reverse complement strand
TTCCTCGCCGCCCGTCGCGCCCGCCAGCAGCAGCAAGTCGCCGCGGCCGGCGCACCCTACCAGCGCGAAATGCCGGCCAGCGCCGCGCCGACCTCGATCTTCGGCGGCAACGCCGCTGCCGCGGCCCGTCCGGTGATCAACGCCCCGGCCTGGTTCAACGAGCAGAGCTTCATCGCCGCCGGTCGCGAGCACTTCATGAACCTGCAGCAGCACTGGGACGCCGACGAGATGGACAAGATCGCCGAGTTCGTCACCCCGCAGCTGCTGGACTTCCTCAAGCGCGAACGTGCCGAACTGGGCGAGGGCTTCCAGTCCACCTACATCGACGAGCTGGCCGTGCAGCTGGACGGCGTCGACGACAATGCCGAGAAGACCACCGCCACCCTGACCTTCAGCGGCGTGGCCAAGACCTCGCGTTTCGACCAGGGCGAGCCGTTCAGCGAAAGCTGGCGCCTGGAACGCGCCCAGGGCGACAACCAGCCCTGGCTGATCGCCGGCATCCGCCAGAACTGATCGCGCCGCGCAACACAGAAACCCGGGCTTGTCCCGGGTTTCTTTTGCCCGTCGACTTTCGGCTAGAGTGATAGCGCCTACCTCGAGGAGCACGCGCGGATGATCGGATACACCACAGTCGGTACCCACGACCTGAACAAGGCCAAGGCCTTCTACGGCGAGCTGCTCGCCGGCCTCGGCGCCAAGCCGCTGGTAGATATCGGCCGGCTGACCCTGTTCGGCACCAGCATGAAGCAGCCGATGTTCGGCGTCTGCCTGCCCTACGACCAGCAGCAGGCCTGCGTCGGCAACGGCTGCATGACCGCCCTGGTGGCGGGCTCGCGGGCCAAGGTCGACGAACTGCACGCCAAGGCGCTGAGCCTCGGCGGCAGCGACGAAGGCGCACCGGGCGAACGCATGCCCGGCTTCTATATAGGCTACTTCCGCGATCCGGACGGCAACAAGCTGGCCTTCTTCCACGCCGGCTGAAGCCGTCGCGCACCGATACCGCCCCAGCAGGCTGTTGGGGTATAAAGCCCGCCGCATTGATCAGGAGGTTGCCCCCGTGGAAGAAGTCATCGAACAGCTGCGCGAACTCAACGAACCGGTGCCGGTGCCGCTGGAGTTGCCGGACGAGGAAACCCTGGTGGAGATCCAGGAGCAGATCCTCATCCACCTGCCCTTCGAGCTGCGCGAGTTCCTGCTCAAGGTCAGCGACGTGGTCTACGGCCGCCTGGAGCCGGTCACCGCCAGCGACCCGCAATCGCACACCTACCTGCCGGAAGTGGCCGCCGAGGCCTGGAGCCTGGGCCTGCCGCGCGACCTGGTGCCGCTGTGCCAGAGCGGCCGCGACTACTACGCGGTGGACGTGGAAGGCCAGGTCTGGCTGTGGGACGGCGACGAGGGCGAGCTGACCGACGAGAGCTGGGACTCGGTGTGGCACTGGTGCCGCGACGTCTGGCTGGAAAGCTGAGGGCCGGGCAGCGGCGCTGGGTCAGGCCGCCGCGAAAGTGCCGCCCGCCGCACTGACCATGCTGGCGGCTAACCCAGCCTGCAGGACTGCCCCCGACGCCGTTGGGGAGCAGCGCCTCACCCCTCGCCCTGCTCCAGCGCCAGCAGGTTGAGCAAAAAGCGCGCGAAGTACAGCAGATCCTGCTCCATCGCCTGACGCGCGGCCTTGGCGTCGCCGGCCTCGATGGCGGCGAAGGCGTCCTCGTGGAAGTCGTTGAGCCGCAGCGACAGGTCGGCGCCGGTGAACAGGCGGTTGAAGAAGGGGCCGATCTGCAGCCACAGCGACTCGATCGAGCGCAGCAGCACCGGGTTGCCGCAGGCGGCGTACAGGTGCAGATGGAACTGGCTGTTGGCGCGGAGGTAGTCCTGCACCTGGCGCTGCTCGATGGCCGCATCCATGCGTGCCACGCAGTCGCGCAGCAGGGCCAGATCGGCCGCCTGCAGGCGCGGCGTGGCCAGTTCCACCGCCAGCCCTTCCAGGCCCAGGCGCACCTGGAAGATGTTCTCGTAGCGCTCGCGGGTCATCGCCGGCACCCGCACCGAACGCTGCGGCTCGCCCTCCAGCGCGCCCTCGGCCACCAGCCGCTGCAACGCCGCGCGCACCGGCATCGGGCTGGTGCCCCACTGCGCCGCCAGGTCACGGATCTTCAGCCGTTCGCCGGGCTGGAAACGCCCGGCCAGCAGGCCCTCGCGAATCTTCTGGTACAGCTGCTCCTGCAGGTTATCGGCCATCGAGCGCCTCCAGCGGCGGCGCCGGCAGTTGGGCAAGGGTCAGGCTACAGTCACGCATGGCGGCCTCCGTGAAAAATGTGCACGAGTGTACTCCAGACGCCGCTTTGTGCCTAAGCGACGAACTGGCGCACCTTATTTGTGATCACCAAAAAACCGTGTATCGGCGAAATATAGCGGATTCATCGACATCATTTACTAATATGTGATCACAAAATATCATACCGCCAGATTCTTACCGAGGTATGCCCAGATGACCGCCAGCGCTATCAGCCCCGCCGCCGTGGAACGCTTCGCCGCCGCCGAGCGCGCCTTGTTCCTGGCCCGCAACCCCAAGTCCGTCGCCCTGGCCGAGCGCGCGCAGCATTCGCTGTACGGCGGTGTGCCGATGCACTGGATGGCCGACTGGTCGACCCCGGTGCCGCTGTTCGTCGAGCGGGCCAAGGGCGCGCGCTTCTACGACGTCGACGGCCACGAGTACATCGACTTCTGCCTGGGCGACACCGGCAGCATGTTCGGCCACTCGCCGGACCCGATCGCCAAGGCCATCGCCGAACAGGGCAACAACGGCCTGACCACCATGCTGCCGGGCGAGGACGCGGTGGTCTGCGGCGAGCTGCTGGCGGCGCGCTTCGGCCTGCCGTTCTGGCAGGTGACCGCCACGGCAACGGACTCTAATCGCTATGTGCTGCGCTGGGCCCGCGCCATTACCCAGCGCAAGACCCTGCTGGTGTTCGACGGCTGCTACCACGGCACGGTGGACGACGTGATGGTGCGCCACAGAGACGGCCAGACCGTGGCCCGCTCCGGGCTGGTCGGCCAGGCCTACGACCTGACCCAGTACAGCCGCTCGATCCCGTTCAACGATGTCGCCGCCCTGGAGGCCGCGCTGGCCCAGGGCGACGTCTGCGCCCTGCTCTGCGAGCCGGCCATGACCAACATCGGCATGGTCCTGCCCGAGCCGGGCTTCATGCAGCAGTGCCGGGAGCTTACGCGCAAGTACGGCGCGCTGCTGATCATCGACGAAACCCACACCATCTCCACCGATATCGGCGGCTGCACCAAGCTGTGGAACCTCGAGCCGGACTTCTTCGTGGTCGGCAAACCTATCGCCGGCGGCGTGCCCTGCGGCATCTTCGGCTGCAGCGCGGCGATGGCCGAGGCCATGACCGCCGCGCGCCAGCGCGCCAGCGCAGGCAGCCATGGCCACGGCCACAGCGGCATGGGCACCACGCTGTCGGCCAACGCCCTGGCCATGCACTGCATGCGCGCCAACCTGGAACAGGTGATGACCCCGGCCGCCTACGCCCATATGTTGCCCCTGGCCGCCAGACTGGCGACGGGCTTTCGCCGCCTGATCGGCCAGCACGCGCTGAACTGGTCGGTGACCGAGCTGGGCGCGCGCTGCGAATTCCAGTTCTGCGCCACCGCGCCGCGCACCGGCGCCGAGGCCGAGGCGGCGTTCCACGACGAGCTGCAGATGGCCCTGCACCTGTACCTGATCAACCGCGGCATCCTGATCACCCCCTTCCACAATATGACCCTGTGCTGCCCCTCGACCACAGAGCAGGATGTGGACCAGCTGATAGGCATGCTCGACCAGGCCCTCACCGAGCTGCTGGCCATTCCCGGCGCCCGCGAATAAAACCGTAGGGTGGATGACGCTCTTTTCATCCACCAACAGGCCACCGATACCCGGTGGATGGATAAAGCGCCATCCACCCTACGCCCCGGTGCACAACGTGCCCATCAGGTGAGAGACCACCATGCAATTCGCCAACCCCCAGGAAGCCCGCGACTTCCTCGACGCCCATCCCGAGGTACGCAGCATCGAGCTGATGCTGATCGACGCCAACGGCATCCCGCGCGGCAAGCTGCTGCACCGCGACGAGCTGCTGGCCATCTACGAGCACGGCCGGCCGCTGCCCAGCTCGATCCTGTCGCTGACCATCCAGGGCGAGGACGTGGAAGAAAGCGGCCTGGTCTGGGAGGTGGCCGATGCCGACTGCTGGACCTACCCCATCCCCGGCTCGCTGTGCCTGCAACCCTGGCGCGTGGTGCCCACCGGCCAGCTGCAGGTGAGCATGCACCCGACTCAAGGCATGCCGGCCACCCCGGGCGATCCACGGCACGTGCTGGTGCGCGCCATCGAGGCGCTCAAGGCCGACGGCTATCACCCGGTGATGGCGGTGGAGCTGGAGTTCTACCTGCTGGACAAGACCCGCGACGCCTGCGGCCGGCCGCAACCGGCGCTGCAGATGAACGGTGTGCGCCCGCAGGCGCCGCAGGTCTACGGCGTGTACGAGCTGGAGCAGCTGCAGCCGTTCCTCGACGACCTCTACGCCGCCTGCGAGGCGCAGGGCCTGCCGGTGCGCACGGCGATCTCCGAATACGCCCCCGGCCAGCTCGAGCTGACCCTGGAGCACCGCTTCGACGCGCTGCAGGCGGTGGACGAAGGCGTGCGCTACAAGCGCCTGGTCAGGGGCGTAGCCAACAAGCACGGGCTGCAGGCCTGCTTCATGGCCAAGCCGTTCGGCGACCAGGCCGGCAGCGGCCTGCATATGCACGTGTCGCTGGCCGACGCGGACGGCAACAATCTCATGGCCAGCGAAGACCCGCAGGGCACGCCGCTGTTGAAATATGCGATTGGCGGGATGATGGCCACGCTCGACGACGCCCTGGCGATCTTCTGCCCCAACGCCAACTCCTTCCGCCGCTTCCAGGCCAACAGCTATGCGCCGCTGGCCAAGAGCTGGGGGGTGAACAACCGCACCGTGTCGTTCCGCGTGCCGGGCGGGCCGGCCAAGAGTCGCCACGTCGAGCACCGCATCTGCGGCGCCGACGCCAACCCCTACCTGGCCGCGGCGGCGATCCTCGCCGGCATCCACAAGGGCATCCGCGAGCGGATCGACCCGGGCCAGGCCATCATCGGCAACGGCTACCAGCAGGCGCGCGAGACCCTGCCCACCGACTGGCTCACCGCGCTGCGCGCGCTGGAGAACTCCGCCTGGGCCAAACAGGCGCTGGGCGAGGAGTTCCTCAAGGTGTTCCTGGCGATCAAATGGGCCGAGTACCGCCAGTTCATGGGCGAGGTGGGCGAACAGGACTGGCGCTGGTACCTGAGCCACGCCTGAACGGCGCCCCCTGGGCTAAGCTTGCTACGGCGAGGGGCGGGGAGAAACGCATGAAACGCTGGCTGTTGCTGGCTCTGGCACTGCTGGCCAATCTGGGCCAGGGCGAGACGCTGCGCGTCGGTATCGAGCTGCACGACTACTTCCCCTACTACCGCGCCGTCGCCGGCAGCCCGCCCGAAGGCTACTGCCTCGACCTGCTGCAGGCCTTCGCCGAGCACGAGGGCCTGACCCTGGAACTGCTGCCGCAGCCGATCAACCGCCTGTACCGCAACCTGCTCGACGAGCAGAGCCTCGATCTGCTGTTCCCCGACAACCCGGCCTGGGCGCGCCAGGCCAAGACCGGTCGGCGCCTGCACTACAGCGATGCCGCCGCGCAGATCGTCGACGGCACCCTGGTGCTCGCCGAGCGGCGCGGCCAGGGCCTGGCCCGGGTGCGCCAGCTCGGCACGGTGCGCGGCTTCACCGCCGAGGCCTGGCAGCCGCTACTGGCCAAGGGCGGGGTGAACCTGGTGGAGACCCAGGACATCCAGAGCCTGATCCGCATGGTCGCCCGCGGCCGGCTCGATGCGCTCTACGCCAACCCCCAGGTGGTGCGCTACCAGCTCGGCGAGATGGGCCTGGCCAGCGACTACCTGCAGCTGGACCAGCAACTGCCGCTGACCTACACCAGCTTCCACCTGAGCAGCTACCGCCACCCGGAACTGATCCGCCGCTTCGACCGCTTCCTCGTCG
>NZ_AVOF01000202.1:0-6102 GCF_000465935.2 Pseudomonas sp. EGD-AK9 | reverse complement strand
ATGCGCACCGAGCTGGAGGGCAAGGCCTATGTCGAGCGCTACGTGCACACCCTGACCCACGAACTGAAGAGCCCGCTGGCGGCCATCCGCGGCGCCGCCGAACTGCTCGATGGCGAGATGCTGGCCGTGCAGCGCCAGCGTTTCGTGGCCAATATCCAGCAGGAAAGCGCGCGCCTGCAGCAACTGATCGAACGCCTGTTGCACCTGGCCCAGGTGGAACAGCGCCAGGGCCTGGAGGAGCGGGTGGCGGTGCCGCTGGCGGCGCTGGTGGACGAACTGCTGCAGGCGCAGCAGGCGCGCATCCTCGCCGCCGACCTGCGGGTCGAGCAGGCCGTGCCGGCGAACCTGAGCCTGCGCGGCGAACGTTTTCTGCTGCGCCAGGCGCTGGCCAACCTGCTCGACAACGCCCTGGACTTCACCCCGCCCGGCGGCACGATCCGCATCAGCGCCGAACGCCAGGGCCAGCGGGTGACGCTGCGCCTGTTCAACCAGGGCCAGGCGATCCCCGACTACGCCCTGGCGCGCCTGACCGAACGCTTCTACTCCCTGCCGCGCCCCGGCAGCGGCCGCAAAAGCACCGGCCTGGGCCTCAACTTCGTCCAGGAAGTGGCCGAGCTGCATGGCGGCGAGCTGCGCATCGGCAATGTCGAGGGTGGGGTGGAGGTGTGCCTGACTCTGCCTGGCGCATAAGCCGGAAGATCAAGGCGTCACTCGTAGCCCGGATGCAATCCGGGGCAATTCGTCGTCTGGCAAACAGTTCCCGGATTGCATCCGGGCTACCAGGCTGGCCTGCTTGTAGGAGCGGCTTTAGCCGCGAATGTCAGGGATAAATTTCGTGGCGCGTCTGCTTTGCGGAAGTGTGGGGAACGAAGGCTCGGGGATAAAGTCCATTTTTTGCCTTCTGGCATTGCTAGTGGCCTATTTCGGCTTAGGGCGGACTCGGAGCTACGAAGCAGCGTAAAGGCCATCCCTGTCCCGAAGGGGCGGCAATAGCTGCTTGTTAGATACAGCTCTGCTAATTGGGCTCATAATTTAATGCATTAGCTTTAAGTTCATCAGAAAGTTTTTCCCAGGATGTTGTCTTTGTTTCAATATTGGCAGTTCTTATAGTCAGTGATGGTTGGTAACTCTTTATGGCTTCTTCAAATGCCTTCTGGAAGTCAGGTGAGAGCTTTCTTATGGCGATGCTATTGCTAGATACGACAAAGCCTGGTGCAGTTATGGGATTGCCGATATCTGAGGACATGGCACTGAGGCTGTCAAAGGATATTGCATCTGAGTCTAAGGATATGGCCGTGCCGCTGGCCAGGTATGCGACGGTCTTGTCTTCCGGACCTTTTACGGAAAAGACATATGTTCGCCGCTTCCGTGGTGCAGTTTCTACGAAGTGCACGGCGGTTTCCCATTCGCCCTTAGAAGACTCCTTTGGCTCGGTTACAACTACAGCAGCTTGAATTGGTTTCACGACTTCTTCTTGGGCAACTTTCGCTCGGACATCGGGTAGCACGGCTACAATACGGTCGATTCTTCGGTTAGTGTCTTCTACGAGTTTATTCGTCCCTTCTGTCTTCGTGTCTACTGCCCCAAGAGTGGCATTCATCGTAAATACGGTGTATAGCAGCCATAGCATGGCAGCAGTAAATACACTTATTGCGACTACTACTGCCTCAGCGGTATGAGCTCTCACAATTTTAATAAGCGGCATATGGCGGGCTCCTCTATGAGTGGTAGTTGAATCTAACGCCACACATCACCGGCAGTAAAAAGTAGAGCGAGGAACGATCGAAGCTTTTTATGGCGAAAAGGGGACGGATTTATTTACAGGATAGCCTGTTCGCCCCTAGCCGACAGTGGACGATAAGATAGAAAAAGTCGTCTCCACCCAGTGCCCCCACTCGAGGCCCGCCTACAATACGCCCCCGATCAACCTGGGCCATGCATATGGCTGTCTCGAACAAGGAACCCGCCGCCATGGCCTCCCCGGATAAACAGAAAAAGCGCGCCCAGCGGGCCAAAGCCAAGGCCAAGCAGAACCGCGTGGGCAAGCCCAAAGCCAATGTGGTGCATCCGCTGCTGGCCAATCCGCTGATCGACGAGCCGTTCGACGATGTCGCCATCGACCTGAGCACCTTCGACTTCAAGGACATCGAGGAGAACGGTTTCAATCCGGCGGACTTCGACGACCTGTTCCAGGCGATGCGGGTCGGCGAGGGCATCAGCCTGCTGGCGCTGTGTCTGGTGTTCCTGCAGTACCCGGTGCTGGAGCTGGTGGTCGCCGAGGAGGCGGAAGATGCAGCCACCGACTTTATGATGGGCCTGCTGATCGTCTATCGCGGGATCTTCCACGATGAAGACGAGGACGCGGCGGTGGAATGGATCGGCAGCGACGCCTTCCAGACGGCCTACAACGAAGCCTCGCTGATCCTGCAGCAGAAGCACGCTCGCCGCACCCCGGGGAGCCGCGTCTAGCCACGCGGCGAGCACGGCCTGGCCCTGCGCTTCCCGCCCGTCGATTTACCCGGCTGAAACCTTGGAGCGGGGTTTTGTTTCAGCTTTGTATCTGCTGATTCGATTGTTTAGATTGTTTATTTGCGCTTTTTTATCAATTTCGTGCGAGTAGCATAGGTTCCGTAGCCACCTTCCAGCCCGCCCCGGAGCCTGACCATGAAAAAGCACATCCTCGCCAGCCTCGTTATCGCCGCCCTGTCCGCCAGTGCCTTCGCCTTGCCGCAGTCTTCCGTTCAATCCAGCGCTGCGCCGCTGGTGGCCGAAGGCGGCGCCGACCGTGTAGGCGTCAATCGCGTCGCCGCCGATGGTGCGGAACGTGTCGGGGCCAATCGTATCGCTGCCGATGGCGCGGATCGCGTCGGTGCCAATCGCGTCGCCGCCGATGGCGCGGATCGCGTCGGTGCCAATCGTATCGCCGCCGATGGTGCGGACCGTGTCGGGGCCAATCGTATCGCTGCCGATGGCGCGGATCGTGTCGGTGCCAATCGCGTTGCCGCCGATGGCGCGGATCGTGTCGGCGTCAACCGTATCGCCGCCGACGGTGCGGATCGCGTCGGTGCCAATCGCGTTGCCGCCGATGGTGCGGATCGCGTCGGGATCAACCGTATCGCCGCCGATGGCGCCGACCGCGTCGGGGCCAGCCGTATCGGCTGATGCCGCCTCGCTCAGGTTTCGACTGAAGGCGCCCGCTCGGGCGCCTTCGTCGTTTCTGCTGGCAGGCGCATGGCCTCGACCTGCCACCAGCTCGGCAGCAGGTTGCGCACTTCCGGGCGGGCGAAGCGGTCGTCGATCAGGTAGAGCACGCCCTCGTCCTCCGGCGTGCGGATCACCCGGCCGGCGGCCTGCACCACCTTCTGCAGGCCGGGGTAGAGGTAGGTGTAGTCGTAGCCGTTGCCGAACAGCGCGTGCATGCGCTGGCGGATTTCCTCGTTGATCGGGTTGACCTGGGCCAGGCCGAGGGTGGCGACGAAGGCGCCGATCAGGCGGTCGCCGGGCAGGTCGACGCCCTCGCCGAACACCCCGCCGAGCACAGCGAAGCCGATGCCGCGGCCGCCGACCTGGAAGCGTTCGAGAAAGCCCTGGCGCGCCGATTCGTCCATCTGCCGCGACTGCACCCAGACAGGAATCTCGGGATGTTCGCGAGCCAGCAGGTCCAGCACCTGTTGCAGATACTGGTAGCTGCTGAAGAAGGCCAGGTAGTTACCCGGCCGTTCGCGGTACTGGCGGGCGATCAGCCGGCAGATCGGTGCCAGCGAGGCCTCACGGTCGCGGTAGCGGGTCGACAGGTTGCGCACAGCGCGCACCTGCAGCTGTGCGGCGGTAAAGGGCGAGGCGACGTCCAGGCACTGGGTCTCCTGCGGCAGGCCGAGCAGGTCGAGGTAGTAGTGGCTGGGGCTGAGGGTGGCGGAGAACAGCGTGGCGCTGTGCGCGTCCTCGAAGCGCGGGCCGAGGAAGGGCGCGGGCAGGACGTTGCGGATGCACAGGGTGGAGTAGCTGCGGCCGTTGCCGGCCTCGACGCGGCTGATGTCGAACAGCGAGTGCGGGCCGAAGCTCTCGGCCAGGCGGCAGAACAGCATGGCGTCGAGGTAGAAGCTGAGCAGCTCGCCGGCATTGCCCTCGGGCTGGTCGGTGAGCAGATCGGTGATGGCGCTGACCGCCTTGCCCAGCGCGGCCAGCAGCAGGTCCGGCGCCAGCGGATGGACCTGATAGGGCACCTGCTGCTCGCGGTGCAGCTGGTTCCAGTGGCGGTCGACCCGCTCCAGCACGCCTTTCAGCTTGGTCGGCGCGTCGCGGCGCATGGCCTTGAAGCGCGCCTGGTCCAGCTCGGCGCTGTACATGCTGCGGCCGCGTTCGACCAGGTTGTGCGCCTCGTCCACCAGCAGGCAGACGCGCCACTGGTTGACCAGGGTCAGGCTGTGCAGCAGGGCGCCGAGGTCGAAGTAGTAGTTGTAGTCGCCCACCACCACGTCGCTCCAGCGGCACAGCTCCTGGCTCAGGTAGTAGGGGCAGATGCCGTGGGCGAGGGCGATGGCGCGCACCGCCTGCTGATCCAGCCAGCGTTCCTTCAGCGCCGCGCTGCGCGCCGCCGGCAGGCGGTCGTAGAAGCCCCTGGCCAGCGGACAGGAGTCGCCATGGCAGGCCTTGCTCGGGTGTTCGCAGGCCTTGTCGCGGGCCACGTGTTCCAGCACCCGCAGCGGCGTCTCCGGTTCGCGCAGGCGCTGCAGGGCATCCAGGGCGAGGCGCCGGCCCGGGGTCTTGGCGCTGAGGAAGAACAGGCGGTCGAGCTGCTGGCCGGGCATGGCCTTGAGCTGCGGGAACAGGGTGCCGAGGGTCTTGCCGATGCCGGTGGTGGCCTGCGCCAGCAGGTAATGGCCGTCGCGTGCGGTGCGGTACACGGCCTCGGCCAGTTGCCGCTGGCCATGGCGAAATTCGTCGTAGGGAAAGCGCAGCGCGGTCAGCGCCGCGTCGCGCGCCAGGCGGTGGGCCTGCTCCTGGCGCGCCCAGTGGATATAGCGGCGGCATTGCAGCTCGAAGAACTCGCGCAATGCGCAGGCAGAGTGGCGCTCGCGAAACACCGTCTCCTTCTGGCTGATGACGTTGAAGTACACCACCGCCAGGTCCAGCTCATCGAGTTCCAGCGCCTGGCACAGCAGCCAGCCGTAGACCTTGACCTGCGCCCAGTGCAGCAGGCGGTGGTTGGCCGGGATGCGCGCGACGTCGCCGCGGTGGGTCTTGATCTCTTCCAGCAGGCGAAACTGCGGGTCGAAGCCGTCGATGCGGCCGCTGACCCACAGTTCCTCGAACTCGCCACTTACCGCCAACTCGGACATATAGTCGGGGCCGCGCCTGGCGACCACCGTGGCGTGGCCGGCGATGCCTTCGGCGGCGGTGGGCGAGGGGGTGAAACGCAGGTCGAGGTCGCCCTCCTTGGCGGTGAACTCGCACAGCTCGCGCACGGCGATGCGCAGGCTCAATCGCTCCACTCCACGTAGCAGACGCTGACCGGCATGCCGTGCTCGGCGCAGAACGCCAGCCAGCGTTTCTGGTTGTCCTGCAGGCGGTCGCCGGGGCCTTTCACCTCGATCATTCGGTAGCGCCGCTCGGCCGGCCAGAACTGGATCAGGTCGGGCATGCCGGCGCGGTTCTCGCGGATGTCGGCGAGCAGGCGGCGGAACCAGGCGCCCAGGTGCGCCGGCGGCAGGCAGGCCAGCGCCTGCTCCAGACGCTCGGCGTCGAGCAGCTCCCAGAACAGGAAGGGCGACTGGATGCCGAACTTCTCGGCATGGGTGCGGCGCATGGCCTCGACGTAGCTGCCGTCGTCCAGGCGTGCCAGGCAGGCGGCGAACAGTGAAGCGCGGCGCGCGTGGAAGTCGGCGCGGTGCAGGTCCACCGGGCCGGTATGGAAGGGGTGGAAGAAGGCGCCGGGCAGCGGGGCGAAGATCGCCTCCCAGCAGAGCAGGCCGAACAGCCCGCAGATCAGCGTGTTCTCCACGTAATGCACCGGCGCCTCGGACTCGGCCAGGTGCGCGGCCACGGCCAGCTCGACGCTGGCGGCGCGCGGCAGGCGCAGGTCGAGGCGATCCTCGACCGGCT
>NZ_AVOF01000201.1:0-6178 GCF_000465935.2 Pseudomonas sp. EGD-AK9 | reverse complement strand
GCAACCGGCCGGCCTACCTGCTCGGCGGCGTCGGCCCCGGCGAAATCGAGCGCGCCCGGCAGATCGGCGCCCAGGGCGTCGCCGGAATCCGCGCGTTCTGGCCCTAGGGTGTCGCAGGGCCGCCCAGGTCGTGCGCCTGGGGACAGGGTGCACATGGCGCAGCCTGCCGGTGCGGAGTGGCTGTTACACCCTGAACTGGTTGATCAGCCGGCGCTGCTGCTCGGCCAGCTTGGTCAGCCCGGCGCTGGCCTGACTGGCCTCGTCGGCGCCACCGGCCACCTCGTTGGCCACCTGGCCGATATTGGTGACGTTGCGGTTGATGTCCTCGGCCACCGCGCTCTGCTGCTCGGCCGCGCTGGCGATCTGGGTGTTCATGTCGTTGATCACCGAGACCGCCTGGGTGATGGCCTCCAGCGAGTCGGCCGCCTGGTTGGCGTGCGCCACGCTGTCGTCGGTCTTGACCTGGCTCTGCTCCATCACCTTGACCACCTCGCGGGTGCCGTGCTGCAGCTGCTGGATCATGCTCTGGATCTCTTCGGTGGCCTGCTGGGTCTTCTGCGCCAGGTTGCGCACCTCGTCGGCGACCACGGCGAAACCGCGGCCCTGTTCGCCGGCCCGCGCCGCCTCGATGGCGGCGTTGAGCGCCAGCAGGTTGGTCTGCTCGGCGATGCCGCGGATCGCCACCAGGATCGCGTTGATGTTCTCGCTGTCCTTGGCCAGGCTCTGCACCACGCCGACGGCGCGGCCGATTTCGCTGGCCAGCGCGGCGATGGCGCTCGAGGTGCTCTGCACCACCTGCTTGCCCTGGTTGGCGGCGCGGTCGGCGTGGTTGGCGGCCTCGGCGGCGTGGGTGGCGTTGCGCGCCACGTCCTGGGCGGTGGCGGTCATCTGGTGTACGGCGGTGGCCACCAGCTCGATCTCGGCCAGCTGCTTCTGCACGCCCTGGTTGGTGCGGATGGCGATGTCGGCGGTGTGCTCGGACGAGTCGCTGACTTGCTGCACCGAGGTCACCACGTCGCCGATCATCGCCTGCAGCTTGGTCAGGAAGGCGTTGAAACCCTGGGCGATCTGCCCCAGTTCGTCGCTGCGCTCGACCCGCAGGCGCACGGTCAGGTCGCCGTCGCCCTTGGCGATGTCGTCGAGCATGCCGACCATCTGCTTGAGCGGGCGGGCGATACCGTAGCCGACGAACCAGATCACCAGCAGGCCGAGGGCGGCGATCAGCAGGCCGACCAGGCTCATGCCCAGGGTATCGGCTTCGCGCTGCGCGGCCAGTTCGCCCTGCAGCTGGCGCAGGTCGGCCATCACGGTGTCCAGCGGCAGCACCAGCATCAGCACCCAGCGGGTATCGGCCTGGCCGATGGTGAAGCTGAGAAACAGCTCGATATGGCTGTCGGCGGGATCGTCCTCGACGTGGATGTCGTACTTCGGCTGGCCCGGCTGCAGGCCGCTCAGGTTGCTCAGTTCGTTGGCGTCGAGCAGCGCTGTGGCCGGTTCGCCGAGCTTGTCCGGGGCCTTGGTCGAGGCCACCAGGCGGCCGTTGCCGGCGATCAGCGCCATCTCGCCGGCGCCGTCGTAGAGCTGGGCGTCGGCCTGGGTCAGCAGGTCCTGGATGAAGTTGACCGCCAGGTCGGCGCCGGCGATGCCGCGGAATTCGCCGTCCACCAGGATCGGCGAGGTGAAAGACGCGAGCATGGTCATCTTGCCGCCGACGTCGTAGGGCGCCGGGTCGATCACGCAGGGGCGCTTGCGCTCCTTGGGACACAGGTAGTACTCGCCCTCGCGCACCCCGGTGGGCAGCAGTTTCTCGCTTTCCATCGAGCCGATGGCGTCGAGACCCAGGCTGCCGTCGGCGTTGCGATACCACCAGGGCAGGAAGCGGCCGCTGCCGTCGTAGCCGTTCTCGCGGCTGCCAGCATAGAGGTCGTCGCTGGCGTCGAAGGCGTTCGCCTCCCAGCCGATGTAGCTGCCCAGCAGCTTGGGGTTCTGCGCCGTGGTCTCGCGTACCAGGTTGGCCAGTTCCTCGCGGCTGACGGCCAGCAGCGGGGCGCCGTTGGCATCGCTCATGCCGAGCAGGGCGTTGACCCGGGCCAGGTCGGCGGTGATCTGCAGCGGCACCTCCAGCTCGCGCTGGATTTCGCTGACGTGGGCGCGCGCCAGTGCCGCCAGGCGCTGTTCGATGACCTGTTCGAGCAGCGCCTGGGTACGTTGCTCCACCAGCGCCTGGGTGCGAGCGCTGGCGAACAGGGCATAGAGCACCAGGGCCACGACCACGGCCAGCACGCTGGCGCCGGCGAGGAAGGCGACGGAAAACTGGATCGACTTGAACTTCATATTGGCTCCGGGGCGCGAGGTGGCCTGTAAGAGCCTGTTCAAAGGCTGCTGCGCGTCGGCACTGCTGCGTTAAAAACAGGCTCGGACAGTGACTTGTCACTGAACGTCCGCAGGACGGCCCGCAGGACGAGCGCAGCGAGTAATGCTCATGTACAAAAGTACACTCCGCTTTCTCGCCTGTTTGATTCGCTGGCGCTCACCCTTCGGGCCAGCCTTTGGCTGTTACTCCCGTTGGTCGTTGCGCCTTGCATTGCTCTAGCTCGCGAGCCTTTGAACAAGCTCTAAAGCGGCTATCGGCAGCGTCGGCGGAAAACCTTAGCGGGCTGTCGTGGATAAGCTCTCGGACGGCGTTTTGGCGGTTTCATCGCTTAGCAAAGATGGCCCGCGGCCATCGTGCAAGTGGCGTGGTTGCTCGCGCCGAGGCGGCGGCCTAGCATAGGTCGGTCGATAAAGGAGATCGTTCGATGAACAAGGTTCTTACCCTGGGTGGCCTGGCGGCGGCGCTGCTGCTGGCCGGCTGTCAGGCCGTCAACACCACCAGCGGCGGTGCGGTGGGCGTGGAGCGCAAGCAGTACATGTTCAGCATGCTGTCGGCCGACCAGGTCAACCAGATGTATGCGCAGTCCTACCAGCAGACCCTGAGCGAGGCGTCGAGCCAGGGCGTGCTGGACAAGAGCAGCGCCAATGCCAAGCGCCTGCAGGCCATCGCCAACCGGCTGATCCCGCAGGCGCCGCGTTTCCGCCCGGATGCGGCCAACTGGCAGTGGGAGGTCAACCTGATCAAGAGCCCGGAGCTCAACGCCAACTGCGGCCCCGGCGGCAAGATCATCTTCTACAGCGGCATCATCGAGAAGCTCAAGCTGAGCGACGACGAGATCGCCGCGATCATGGGCCACGAGATGGCTCACGCCCTGCGCGAGCACAGTCGCGAGGCGATGTCCAAGGCCTATGGCATCGAGATGGCCAAGCAGGGTGCCGGCGCCCTGCTCGGTCTCGGTGAGGGCGGCCTGGCCCTGGCCGACACCGTGGTGCAGTACAGCCTGACCCTGCCCAACAGCCGCGGCAACGAGAACGAGGCCGACCTGATCGGCCTGGAACTGGCCGCGCGCGCCGGCTACGACCCCAATGCGGCGGTCAGCCTATGGCAGAAGATGGCGGCCGCCGGCGGCGGGGCGCCGCCGGAGTTCATGAGCACCCACCCGTCCTCCAGCAGTCGTATCGCCTCGCTGCAGGCGGCGATTCCCAAGGTGATGCCGCTGTACGAGCAGGCCAAGGCCGGGCGCTGAGTCCGGCCTCGGGATGGACCGGCGGCGCGTCCTGAGGGCTCAGGGCGCGCCGTTGGCGTTTCAGGGCAGGGCTTTTTCGGCGAAGGGGCGGGTTTCCAGATTGAGCTGGGCGCGGAAGCTTTCCATGTCGAACATGGTGCAGATTTCCTGGATCTCGTTGCCCGGGGTCAGGGTCCAGAAGGCCATGGCCGAGATGCTCAGCACCTTGTCGCTGGGCGGGTAGCCCAGCGCGGGTTTCTCGATGGTGCCGATCAGGGTGCTCCAGGTGACCACCTTGTAGCCTTCGGCGATGCATTCCTCGACCACCACCTGCAGGTCCGGCATGGCGTGGCGGATGTCCTGCACCATCTGGGCGAAGCCGGCGCTGCTCAGCGGGCGGCCGATAAACGAACTCTTGTAGAGAAAGTCGCGGCTGTGCAGTTGCTCGGCCAGCGCCAGACGGCCCTTGTTCCAGGTCAGGTCGATGTGCTGGCACACCACCTTCTTCCGATCATCCAATGACATGACGCCCTCCGGACTGCCGACTCAAGTTGCGTGACGTGTCGCGCACTTTAGCAGCAGGCAGGAGGGGGCTGGAATTGGCCGATGTGCCAGCTAGATGGCGTCAGCGATGCGTCATGCCAGGCCGCTCAACTGCAGCGCCTGGTAGCCGGCGTACAGCGCCAGGGCGGCGAAGGCGCAGGCGGCCAGGCGACGGATCAGGGTCAGCGGCAGGCGCTCGGCGGCGAAGTTGCCGGCCAGCACCACCGGCACGTTGGCGATCAGCATGCCCAGGGTGGTGCCGAGCACCACCAGCACGAAGTGCGGGTACTGCGCCGCCAGCATCACCGTGGCGACCTGGGTCTTGTCGCCCATCTCGGCGATGAAGAAGGCGATCAGGGTGGTGAGGAAGGGACCGTACTTCTTCAACCCGGATTCCTCGTCCTCGTCCAGCTTGTCGGGGATCAGCGTCCAGGCGGCCACGGCGACGAAACTGGCGGCGAGTATCCAGCTCAGGGTGGCGGGCGAGAACAGGCCGGCGACCCAGTTGCCGACGGCGCCGGCGGCGAAGTGGTTGGCCAGGGTGGCGACCACTATGCCCCAGATGATCGGCCAGGGCCGGCGAAAGCGCGCGGCCAGGAGCAAGGCGAGCAGTTGCGTCTTGTCGCCGATTTCGGCGAGGGCGACGATCAGGGTGGGGACGAACAGGGATTCCAGCATGGGGTTTTCCTAAAGGGGCGGGTCGACACGGCTATGACACGTACGACCTTCCCGCCCCGGGTAAGGTGTGCGTGTCATAGGTCTTGTCAAACCGCAGGCCCCTCTGGGAGGCCTTGGGTCGCGCGCGCCATGCTCTGCGGAGCAAGTGTGTTGACGCGTGCCGGGCGAGCTGGGCGCTCGCGGGAGACTACTCCCCTAGGACCGGCGCATTGTGCCCAAGCGTTTCGCCCAGAGCAACCCCGCTCAACGCCGCCGGGCGGCGTAGATGCGAAAGCCGTCGGCCTCGGCCAGGGTGCGGCAGGGGCCGAGGTGGCGCTCGATCAGCGGCGGGTACTTGAGGAAGCTGTTGGCCACCAGGCGCAGTTCGCCGCCGATGTTCAGGTGGGCGGCGGCCTGGGTCAGCAGGTTCTCGCTGGCCTGGTAATGGGTGTGCACGCCCTGGTGAAAGGGAGGGTTGCTGACGATGGCGGCCAGCCCTTGTGGCGCCGACTCGATGCCCGTGCCGGCGATCAGCTCGGCATCCAGGCCGTTGCGGGCCAGGGTCAGGCGGCTGCTGGCCAGGGCGAAGGCGTCCACGTCCAGCAGGCTCAGCTGGCTGGCCGGGTAGCGGCGCTTGAGCGCGGCGCCGAGCACGCCCGCGCCGCAGCCGAAGTCCAGCAGATGGCCGTGCGGCAGGTCGTCGAGGTGCTCCAGCAGTAGCGCGCTGCCGCGATCCAGGCGGCCGTGGGCGAACACCCCGGGCAGGCTCACCACCTGCAGCGGCCCGTCGGCCAGCGGCAGGCTGTAGACCTGGGCCAGGGCTTCGAGCTCGGGCTGCGCGGGCGCCTGCTCGACCTGCACGTACCACAGCTGGCAATGGCGCGCGTTGTCCAGCTTGCGCGGCGTGCCATAGGCCGCCAGCTGCTTGGCCGCACGCTCGATGCCGCCGCGCTTCTCGCCGACCAGGTACAGCGGGCGGCCGCTCAGGCGCGCGGCCAGGGCCTGCAGCAGGTAATCGGCGAGTTCGCGCGACTTGGGCAGAAACAGCACGGCGGCGCGGTAGTCGCCCTCCGGCATCAGGGTGTCGAACTGGCTGCGCCCGGCAAAGCGTGCCTGCAGCAGTGCCTGGTCGCCGGCGTGCCAGCTCCAGCCGCGCGCCTGGGGCAGGGCGCCGAGCAGATCGTCGGCCGGCAGACCGGCCAGCAGCAGCTCGCCGCCGAACAGCTCGGCCTGACGCAGGAGAACTTCGCTTCGCGGGTCCATCGGGGGCTCCTGAAAAAGCTGCGCAGCTTAGCCGACCAGCCGCCGCGGCGCACCGGCGAAGAAGGCTGCGGCGTTCTCCGCCACCTGGCCGACGATGCGCTGGCGCGCCTCGCGAC
>NZ_AVOF01000200.1:0-6260 GCF_000465935.2 Pseudomonas sp. EGD-AK9 | reverse complement strand
TCAGCATCCGCCTGGCCGGCGAAACCGCCGCCAGCGAATGGCTCAGAAGCCTGTGGCTGGACGGCCAGGCCGACGCCGACCTGCGCCGCTGGCTGCTCGCCCCGGTCTCCGCGCCGCCGGGCAACGCCGTTGCCACCACGCGCGGCAAGACCCTGTGCAACTGCCTGAACGTCAGCGAAAGCGCGGTGTGCGCCGGCATCGCTCGCGGTCTGGACCTGGACGGCCTCAAGCAGGAACTCAAGTGCGGCACCAGCTGCGGCTCCTGCGTCCCCGAAATCAAACGTCTGCTGGCTAACCAGCCGCTTGCCGTCAACGCCTAGAGGAACCCGATATGAATGCAAAAGTCTGGCTGGTGGGCGCTGGCCCCGGTGATCCCGAGCTGCTGACGCTGAAGGCGGTCAAGGCGCTGAACCAGGCCGAGATCGTGATGATCGACGATCTGGTCAACCCGGCCGTGCTGGAACACTGCCCCGGCGCGCGCATCGTCTCGGTGGGCAAGCGCGGCGGCTGCCGCTCCACCCCGCAGGCCTTTATCCATCGCCTGATGCTGCGCTACGCGCGCCAGGGCAAGTGCGTGGTGCGCCTGAAAGGCGGCGATCCGTGCATCTTCGGCCGCGGCAGCGAGGAAGCCGACTGGCTTGGCGCGCACGGTATCGAGGTGGAACTGGTCAACGGCATCACCGCCGGGTTGGCCGGCGCCACCAACTGCGGCATTCCCCTGACCCTGCGCGGCGTGGCGCGCGGCGTGACGCTGGTCACCGCCCATACCCAGGACGACAGCAGCCTGAACTGGGCGGCCCTGGCCCAGGGCGGCACCACCCTGGTGGTCTATATGGGCGTGGCCAAGCTGGTCGACATCCAGGCCGGCCTGCTCGCCGGCGGCATGAGCGGCGAAATGCCGGTGGCGATGATCGAGAACGCCTCGCTGCCCGAGCAGCGCGAATGCCGCAGCCAACTGGCCGATATGGTCGCAGATGCCCGCGCCTTTGCCCTGCAGAGTCCGGCCATCCTGGTGATCGGCGAAGTCGCCCGCGCCAGCAGCCATATCAGCATGCCTCAGCTCCTGCATGCCTGACCGCTTCGCGCTCCTGCGAAGTCGTTGTTTGCCCGTCGCCCCCTCGGCGGGCTTTGTTATTCCAGAAAAGAAAAACCCGGCCGAGGCCGGGTTTTTCTTAGCGCACCAGAAGCATTACTGCTGGATCTGGGCTTCCACTTCGGCTTCAACGCGACGGTTGACGGCGCGGCCAGCTTCGGTGGCGTTGTCGGCTACCGGGCGCGACTCGCCGTAACCGGCGGTGTTCACACGGCTGCCATCGACACCGTACTGGTTGACCAGCACATCGCGAACGGCGTTGGCACGACGCTCGGACAGACCCTGGTTGTAGGTGTCGCTGCCGACGGAGTCGGTGTGACCTTCAACGGTGGTGGTGGTCTGCGGGTACTGGTTCATGAAGTCGGCCAGGTTCTTGATGTCACCGTAACTTTCTTCTTTCACGCGGTCCTTGTCGAAGTCGAACTTGACGTCCAGCTCGACGCGCACGGCTTCCATTACCGGCTCCGGAGTGGGCTCGGGCATCGGCTCGACAGCGGCTACGGGGGCCGGAGCCGGGGCCGGCTTGCTGCCGCCGCCGAAGTTCAGACCAACGCCGACGCCGGCTTGCCACTCGGTGTCGCCCTGGTCGATGTTGTACAGAGCGTCGACGCCGGCACGGGCGTAGAACATCTCGGTGAAGTAGTACTTGGCACCGGCACCGGCGATGGCCAGGGTGGAGTGATCACGGCCGCCGCTGTTGGCGTCGCCGATGCTCTGATGGCCGAAGCCGGCAGACACGTAGGGACGCAGGCCTGCACCCGGCTGACCGAAGTGGTAGAGGGCCTTCAGGTCGGTCAGGTTGCCTTTGATGTTCTTGCTGCCGGCAGCGCCTTCGCCACGCAGGTCGTGGTACTCGCCGTAGGACAGGGCCAGCTCGACATCGTCGGTCAGGTAGTAGCCAATGCTGGCGCCGAACAGGTTGCCTTCATCGTGAGCGAAGTCACGCTGGGTGTCGGCGAAGTAGCGATTGACGAAGCCCTCCACCTCGACAGCGCCTTGCCCTTGCGCCAGCGCGCCGAAGGAAGTTGCGGCAACGAGAGAGCCAATGACTACGCCCAAGGTGTTTTTCAGTTTCATCCGTTAAATCCCCATCTTGGTGGTTAATAAGTCGCCTGCGGTTTCAGTCGGCAACTTGGCGGCGATTTTAGCAGGGTTCGCCACTCCCTTAGTGGTCGATTAGCTGAACTAAGTTTCGGAAGTGTCCGAAAATTTGTCGCGCAATCGATCCAAAGCTCGCTTGTAGCGCATTTTCGTGGCGCTCAAGCCCATATGCATGATGTCGGCGATCTCCTGGAACTCTAGCTCTGCGACAAAACGTAGCACCAGAATTTCCCGATCGATCGGGTTGACGTGCACCAACCAGCGATCCAGACCACCGCGCTCCTCGACTTTCGGCGTCTTTTCCTCAGACGCCTCTTCCAGCGGATCGAGACTCAGGGCGTCGATCAAACGCCGCTTTCTGCGCTCTTTGCGGTACTGGGTAATGCACTCGTTATAGGTGATGCTGTAGAGCCAGGTCTTGAACTTGGACTTGCCCTCGAAGTTCTTCAAACCGTAAAGAACTTTCAGCATGACCTCTTGACAGACATCGTCGGCGTCCCTTTCGTTCCCCAGATAACGCGCGCAGACATTGAACAGGGTGCGCTGGTAACGGCGCATGAGTTCTTCATAAGCACGGGTGATGTGGAACAACTCGTCGTGAGCGCGCGCCACCAGCTCCTCATCGGTGAGCTCGCGGGGGTCGTAACGCGTGGGCAAGGTTTGGGCTTTGTTCAAAACAAGTTGGGCCGAGAGTCGGGACGAAAACCGCCCAACAGGCTATACCTGTCGGGCGGCGGCATAAAGTAGCAGGATTGGCGCGTTAGCGACTGTTTACCCGTTGCTCGAGCATCACGCGGTTGGCCACCGAGACCAACTCGCCCGCATCGGTTAACAGGATAGTCTTGACCGTGCCGATTTCCTCGATCTGGCCTTCGACCTCACCAACCTGCACTTGTTGCCCGACCTGGTACAACTCGCGCACATAAATGCCGGCCAGGATCTGGCTGGCGATTTCCCGGCTGCCCAGCCCCAGGGCCAGCGCCACTGCCAGGCCGACCGAGATCAGCACGATGGCGATGACATTGTTGAGCAGATCGGTCTTGACCTCCAGCTGACCGATGGCCACCGAGATGCTGATGATGATCACCAGGCCCTGGGCCACACGGCCCAGGCCGTGGGCATAATCCAGGCCGACGCCCTCTGCCGCGCCACGCACCAGGCTGCTGACCAGCTGCGCCAGGAGCACGCCGGCGAGCAGCACCAGGGCCGCGCCGAATACCTTGGGCAAATACAGCGCCAGCACGTCGAGGGTGGCGGAAACCCGCTGCAGACCGAGCGACTCGGCCGCCGAGACGAGGAAAATCAGCAGCACGAACCAGTAGACAATCTTGCCGATCAGGGTCGACACCGAAGCCTGGATGCCGACGCGCGCCAGCAGTTTGGTCAGCCCGGTGCCCATCATCAGGCGATCCAGCCCGACCTTGCCGAGCAGTTTGGACAGCAGGGTGTCGAGCAGCTTGGCCACGACGAAGCCGAGCAGCACCAGCACCAGGGCGACGAACAGGTTGGGAATGAAGCCGGCGACCTTGGTCCAGAGTGCGGTCATGGCGGCGATCAGGCTTTGGGTCCAGGGGTCGAGTTCCATTTCAATCGGCCTTATCAGCGGAAGCAGGGGAATGGGTACGGCGCGAAACCGGCGCGACATGCGCCGAGCCGTTGTTCAGGGCAATCATCAGGGCTTCGAGCCAGTGGCCCATCAGGCTGAACAGGTCGCCGGCGCCGACCTGACGGTTGGCGGTCTTGAGAACCCGGTGCAGGCAGGCATCGTCGTCATGATTGGACGGCGATGACTTGAGCAAATCGCGTAGGGATTCTTCGAATGGATCGTGCATGCGCACCTCACGGGATGTCACGGCTAGACGCGGCGGCGAGCGGCCAAGTCACACATCACAGCCAGCGCCAGCGGCGAAACAGCCACAGCTGGCCGAGTGCCAGGCTGGCCATCAGGCCGCAGGCGACGAAGAAACCGAGCGGACTCTCGGCGCCGGGTATGCCGCCGACGTTGATGCCCAGCAGGCCGGTGAGGAAGGTCAGCGGCAGGAACAGCCCAGTGATGATGCTGAAGCGGTACATGATGCGGTTCATCCGCTCGCTCAGGCGCCGACTCTCCGCCTCCAGCACCAGGCTGACGCGCTCGCGGACCAGCTCCAGCTCTTCCAGGTAGCGGGTCAGGCGGTTGTTCAGTTCGTTCCAGTAATCGTCGTCGTCCTCGACGAACCAGGGCTGGCGGTTGCGCGCCAGCTGGGCGTAGAGATCGCGCTGTGGCGCCAGGAAACGGCGCAGGCTGGCCGCGCGCCGGCGCACCTGGAGCATCAGGCCGTGTTCGGGACGGTAGCGCTCGTCGGCATCCAGGCGATCTTCCTCGCCGTCGAGCAGCTCGCCCAATTCGGCGATCAGGTCGTCGACGCGGTCGGTCAGGTAGCGCGCCAGCTCCAACAACAGCTCGGACGGGGTTTTCGGCCCCCTGCCCGCCTGCAGGTCCTCGATCAGCGCCTCGGTGGCCCGCAGCGGACGCAGGCGCAGGGAGATGACCCGCCGCGCATCGGCGAAGATGCGCACCGAGACCATGTCCTCCGGCTCGGCGCCGGGGTTGCGGTTGACCCCGCGCAGGAACAGCAGCAGCTCGTCGTCCGGCAGCGGCAGCAGGCGCGGCCGGGTGTTTTCCTCGAGCAGCAGGTCGCAGCTGAACTCGTCCAGCCCGCTGTGCTCGCGCAGCCAATGCTGCGCCTGAGGTTGGCTGCGATCCCAGTGCAGCCACAGGCTTTCCTGCTCGGCCAACTGCAGACCGTCCAGCTCTTCGCCCGCGATGCTGCGTGCGCCGCCGCGTCCGTCGAGGACGAAGGCATGCAGCAGGGCCGATTGCTGATCCTGCATGGGCTTATTCCGGCATGCTCAGGGCTTGCGGGGCGACGATGATGCCGTTGTTGTCGGCATACAGGTACTCGCCCGGGCGGAAGGTCACGCCGCCGAAGGTCACCGCCACGTTGAGGTCGCCGATGCCGCGCTTGTCGGTCTTCATCGGATGGCTGGCCAGGGCCTGCACGCCCAGTTCGGTCTGGGCGATCACGTCGACGTCGCGGATGCAGCCGTACACCACTATGCCTTCCCAGCCGTTCTTGGCCGCCTTCTCGGCGAGCATGTCGCCGAGCAGGGCGCGGCGCAGCGACCCGCCGCCGTCCACCACCAGCACCTTGCCCTGGCCGGGCAGGTCGACCTGCTCCTTGACCAGCGAATTGTCCTCATGGCACTTGATGGTGACGATCTGGCCGCCGAAGGAGTCGCGGCCGCCGTAGTTGGCGAACATCGGCTCGACCACCTGCACCAGCTCCGGGTAGGCGTCGCACAGGTCGGGGGTGATGTAGTGCATGGCAAAACTCCTTTCAGCAATGAATGGGTGAGACGGCTAGAGGTCGACACCGATGCGGTCGCCGTCATAAGCCGTGTGCAACAGGGACAACCCGGTGCACTGGGCGTTCAGCGCCTGCCCGCTGCGCAGGTCGAACTCGACGCCATGGCGTGCGCAGCGCAGCACCCGGCCCTGCAGGCTGGCGTCATGCAGCGACGCGCCCTGGTGCGGGCAGCGGTTTTCCAGCAGCACCGGCTGCCCCTCGACCACCAGCAGCAACAGGCTGCGCCCGGCAACCTGGAAGCTGCGCCGGTAGCCCTCGTCGAGGTTGATCAGGCGCTCCAGCGCGATGAACATGCCCCCTCCGGCGGCTCCTGAAATGACCGCAAGCCTTTATCGCGTCACATCTTAACGGCATGCGCGCGGCGAAGGAACGCCTGCGCCGCCTCAAGCCCCCGTAGCAGAGGGCTGCTCGGCGAAACCCGCCGGCAGCTGCAGGTGGTTCAGCCAGTACTCGGCCAGCGGCCAGACCTCGCGCTGCGCCTCCTTGCTGACCAGCATCTCGACATGCCCGTAGTCGCTGGAGAAACCGCCCTGCTTGCTCAGCAGGAGGAACTGCTGCGGCGCCGCCGCGCATTGCTGCAGCAGCTTGCGGCAGGCCCAGGGCGGATCCTGACGGTCGCCGGCGGCCGCCACCGCCAGCAGCGGCACCTCGACGCC
>NZ_AVOF01000199.1:0-6284 GCF_000465935.2 Pseudomonas sp. EGD-AK9 | reverse complement strand
CAGGCGCCGCGTCAGGAGCGCGCCGCGCCGCAACAGCAGGCGCAGCCAGCGCCGGACTACGACAGCTTCGACGACGACATCCCGTTCTAAGCGGAGCGGGCTCTAGCCTATGCGAATGCGCCTGATGCTGCTGGGCGGTGGTAGTGCCCTGGGGCAAGCGCTGATCCGTCTCGGCGCCGAGGAAGACATCGGCTTCCTCGCGCCCAGACCGCCGGAATCGGGCTGGGATGCCGCCAGCCTGACCCAGTTGCTCGATGACACCCGCCCGGATGCCCTGGTCAATCTGGCCTACTACTTCGACTGGTTTCAGGCCGAAGCGGTGGCCGAGGCGCGCCTGGCCACCCAGGAGCGCGCGGTCGAGCGGCTCGCCGAACTCTGCCAGCATCACGCCATCGTCCTGCTGCAACCTTCCAGCTACCGGGTGTTCGACGGCTCGCGGGCTACGGCCTATAGCGAGAAGGAGGAACCGATTCCGCTGGGGTTGCGCGGCCAGGCGCTGTGGCGGCTGGAGCAGAGCGTGCGGGCGATCTGTCCGCGGCATGTGCTGCTGCGCTTCGGCTGGCTGCTCGACGACAGCCGCGAAGGTCTGCTCGGGCGCTTTCTGCAGCGCGCCGAGCGCGACGACGCGCTGTATTTGGCCGACGACCGGCGCGGCAACCCGACGCCGGTGGACGATGCCGCGCGGGTGATCCTCGCCGTGCTCAAGCAGCTCGACTGCGAATCGCCCTTGTGGGGCACCTACCACTACGGCGGCCACGAGGCGAGCACCTCGCTGAGCCTGGGCCAGGCGGTGCTGAGCGAGGCGCGCCATTACCGCAGCAACCTGGTCGAGGACATCGCGCCGCAGGCCCACGCCGCCCGCCCGGACGCCGCCGACGAGCCGCAGCACGCAGTGCTGGCCTGCAAGAAAATCCTTCACACCTTCGGCATCAAGCCGCGCGCCTGGCGTGCCGGTCTGCCGAGCCTGCTGGACCGCTATTACCGTCATGGCTGAAATTCTCGTAACCGGCGGTGCCGGCTTTATCGGCTCGCACCTGGTCGATGCCCTGCTGGCCGCCGGCCACGGCGTGCGCGTGCTGGACAACCTGTCCATGGGCAAGCGCAGCAACCTGCCGCTGGACAATCCGCGCCTGCGCCTGATCGAGGGCGATGTCGCCGATGCCGAGGTCGTTGCCCAGGCGGTGGCCGGGTGCGCGGCAGTGGCGCATCTGGCCGCGGTGGCCTCGGTGCAGGCCTCGGTGGACGACCCGGCGGCCACCCACCAGAGCAACTTCGTCGGCACCCTCAACGTCTGCGAGGCCATGCGCCGGCACGGCGTGCGCCGCGTGCTCTATGCCTCCAGCGCGGCGGTCTACGGCAACAACGGCGAAGGCCAGGCCATCGACGAGGACACCGCCAAGGCGCCGCTGACCCCCTACGCGGTGGACAAGCTGGCCAGCGAGCAGTACCTGGATTTCTACCGCCGCCAGCATGGTCTGGAACCGGCGATCTTCCGCTTCTTCAATATCTACGGTCCGCGCCAGGATCCGTCCTCGCCCTATTCCGGGGTGATCAGCATCTTCACCCAGCGCGTGCAGCAGGGCCTGCCGATCAGCGTGTTCGGCGACGGCGAGCAGACCCGCGACTTCTTCTACGTCGGCGATCTGATCGAGCTGCTGGTCCAGGGCCTGACCGGCGCGCAGGTCGACGCGCAGCCGGCCAACGTCGGCTGGAACCAGGCGGTCAGCCTCAACCAGTTGCTGGCGGAGATCGGTGCGCTCTGTGGCGGCCTGCCGCCGGTGAGCCATCTGCCGGCGCGCGCCGGCGATATCCGTCATTCCCGTGCCGACAACCGCCGCCTGCAGGCGCAGTACCGCCTGCCGCCGCCGACGCCGCTGCGCGAGGGGCTCAGGCGTCTGCTCGCCTTGTAGCCCCTGGAATGAAAGAAGCCGGCTGATGCCGGCTTCTTTCGTTGCAGGACGGCTTAGAACTTGTAGCCCAGGCCGACCATGTACACGAAGGGGTCGACATCCACGTCGACCTTGACCTTGTCGCCGGCCAGGTGGGTGGTGCCGGTGGTGTCGATGTCGATGTAGCGCACCTGGGCGTTGAGCATCAGCTGGTCGCTCAGCATGTAGTCCATGCCCACCTGGCCGGACAGGCCCCAGGAGTCCTTCAGGTCCAGGCCGCTGAAGCCCTTGGCTTCGGCCTCGCTGCTCAGCTCGGTGTCGAAGAACCAGGTGTAGTTGATGCCCAGGCCGACGTAGGGCTGGAAGGCCGAGGCCTTGTCCAGCGGGTAGTAGACGGCGCTGAGGGTCGGCGGCAGGTGCTTGAGGCTGCCCAGCTTGCCGTTCAGCCCGGCGAAGGCGCCCGGCATGCCCTTGACCCCGACGTCGTGGCTGAACGGGGTGGCCGCCAGCAGTTCGATGCCCAGGTGGTCGGTGAGCATATAGGCGAAGTTCAGGCCCAGCTGGGTGTCGCTGTCGAGGGTGGCGCCGCTGCCGGGGACCTTGCCCAGCACGGCGTGATCGATGTTGCCGCTGTCTTCGCGCGGATCGACGGTGGCGGCGCCGGCGCGCACGATGATGTCGCCGGCCTGGTGGGCCTGCGCCAGGGGCGCGGCGATGGCCAGGGCCAGCAGGGAGGCGGTGAACAGCGACTTGTGCATAGTGAACTCCAATCGAGTCGGCGGATGTCTGGGTTGGAATAAATGCTAAGCCATGCATCGATTGGCTCTTTGATCCAGCTCAATGGATGAGCGGGTTCTGCGCGCGGCGATTTGTCCATTGCTTCGATTGTACTTTGCAGATGATAATGTTTCTCTTTTTGCAGCAAGCCCGTCTGTCGAGGACCTTCTCCGCATGAATCGCTTCCCCCTTCGCTCCCTGGCCGTCGCCCTGATGCTGGCCAGCGGTTCGCTGGCTGCCGCACCGCTGGATGCCGCACTGGACGAGAGCCAGCGCCTGGCCGCCGAGGCCAAGGCCTCCCAGGGCCGCGTCGAGCAGCTGGACGATGCCAGCCGCGAAATGCTCACCGAGTACCGCAATGCCTTGCAGCAGGCTGAGGCATTGAAAGGTTATAACAGTCAGCTGCGTGACCTGGTCGAAGCGCAGCGCCAGGAACTGGCCAGCTACCAGCAGCAGCTGGACGGCATCGAACGCACCCAGGAGGCGGTCAGCCCGCAGATGGTCAAGATGGTCGAGGTGCTCGGCCAGTTCATCGCCGCCGACCTGCCGTTCCTCCCCGAGGAGCGCGAGGATCGTCTGGCCCAGCTGCAGGATCTGCTGCCGCGCGCCGACGTCAGCCTGGCCGACAAGTACCGGCGCATCCTCGAGGCCTACCAGATCGAGAGCGACTACGGCCGCACCCTGGAGGCCTGGCGCGGCGAGCTGAGCCAGGCCGACGGCGACTCGCGCAGCGTCGAATTCCTCCGCCTGGGCCGCAGCATGCTCTATTACCAGACCCTCGACGCCCACGAGAGCGGCTGGTGGAACCCGCAGTCCAAGGCCTGGGAAGTGCTCGACGGCGGCGCGCGGCGTCCGCTGACCCAGGCCATCGCCATTGCCCGCCAGCAGCAGGCGCCCGCCGTGCTGTCCCTGCCGATCAAGACCCTGGCCGAGGAGGCCGCCCAATGAGTCGTCGTGTTGTAGCCGTACTGGCGCTCAGCCTGTTGCCGGCGCTGGCCGCCGTAGCCGAAACCCTCAGCCCCGATCAACTGTTGCAGCGCATCCGCAGCGAGCGCGCCGCCGAAGTCAGCGCCATGCAGGAGCGCGAGCAGGCCTTCCTCGCCACGCGCGGCGAGCAGGCGCAACTGCTGGCCGCCGCCCGCTCTGCACTGAACCTGCAGAAGGCCGAGGCCGAGCGGCTGAAGGCCGAGTTCGATCGCCAGGAGGCCGAGCTGGCCGAACAGGAAAAACTCCTGGCGCAGCGCGTCGGCCACCTCGGCGAGCTGTTCGGTGTGGTGCGCCAGAGCGCCGGCGACGTTGCCGGGCAGTGGCAGGACAGCCTGCTCAACGCCGAGTACCCCGAGCGCCTGAAGCGTCTCAAGGCACTGGCCGAGAGCCGCTCGCTGCCGTCTGCCGAAGACCTCGACGGCTACTGGATGCTGCTGCTCGAAGACCTGGCCGCCAGCGGCCGCATCGAGCGCGTGCAGCTGCCGGTGGTCGCTGCCGATGGCTCGCGCAGCGAGCAGCAGGTGCTGCGCGTCGGCGCCTTCGCGGTCTACGGCGAGGACGCCTTCCTGCGTTACGACGCCGACGCCGGCGAGCTGGTGGCGCCGCCGCGGCAACCCTCCGGCCTGGGCCAGGTCGAAGACTACCTGGACAGCCGCGACGCCCTCGCCACGCTGCCCATCGACCCCAGCCGCGGCAGCCTGCTGGCGCAGCTGCAGCAGCAACCGACGCTGTGGGATCGCCTGCAGCAGGGCGGCCTGGTCGGTTGGGTGATCGTCGTGCTCGGCGCGCTCGGCCTGCTCCTGGCGGCCTGGCGCATGGTCTACCTGGGCCGCGTCGGCAGCGGCGTCAAGGCGCAGATGCACGACCTCAGCGCACCGCGGGGCGACAACCCGCTGGGCCGGGTGATCGGCGTGCTGGGGCCGAAGCCGCAGCTGGCCGATCTGGAAACCCTGGAGCTGAAGCTGGACGAGGCGATCTTGCAGGAGACCCCGCCGCTGGAGAAGGGCCAGGGCCTGCTCAAGCTGCTCGCCGCGGTGGCGCCGCTGCTCGGCCTGCTCGGCACCGTGACCGGCATGATCGTCACCTTCCAGGCCATCACCCAGAGCGGTGGCGGCGACTCGCGGCTGATGGCCGACGGCATCTCCCAGGCGCTGGTGACC
This sequence comes from Pseudomonas sp. EGD-AK9, assembly GCF_000465935.2. Classification (NCBI taxonomy): domain Bacteria; kingdom Pseudomonadati; phylum Pseudomonadota; class Gammaproteobacteria; order Pseudomonadales; family Pseudomonadaceae; genus Pseudomonas; species Pseudomonas sp. EGD-AK9. Next base: position 1,471 of record NZ_AVOF01000199.1, on the reverse strand, counting down.
ACCGTGCTGGGTCTGGTGGTGGCCATCCCGCTGCTGTTCCTGCACAGCCTGCTGGCCAGCCGCAGCAAGGGCCTGATCCAGATTCTGGAGCAGCAGAGCGCCGGCCTGATCGCCCTGCACCTGTCGGGAGCGCCGCGCCGTGACTGAGCTGTTCGCCTTCTGGCTGCACCTGGTCGACAGCGCCCATGCGCTGCGCGACTTCATGGGCGCCGGCGGCGTGGTGATGTGGGCGCTGGCCGCGCTCTGCGTGGTGTTCTGGACCCTGGTGTTCGAGCGCTTCTGGTACATGCGCCGGGTCTTCCCGCGCTGGGTGCAGGAGCGCCGCGAGGCCTGGCAGCAGGTGCTGGCCGACGACACCGGCAACTGGCAGCGGGCGGTGCGCGCCGCCTGGCTGGCCCAGGCCCGCCAGCAGCTGGCCGCGCCGCGGAGCCTGAGCAAGACCCTGGTGGCACTCTATCCGCTGCTCGGCCTGCTCGGCACCGTGGTCGGCATGATCGCGGTGTTCGACGTGCTCGCCCTCAACGGCACCGGTAACCCGCGCGGCATGGCCGCCGGCGTCTGGCAGGCGACCCTGCCGACCATGGCCGGCATGGTCCTGGCCATTCCCGGATTGTTCAGCCTGGCGCGCCTCGAGCGCGAAGCCAGCCAGGCCATCGAGCGGCTGGCCGACCAGCTGCGTCACGACTGAGATCGCCCAACATGAGAATGCGTCGTCACCACCAGCAGGACGAAGACACCGGCATCGACCTCACGCCGATGCTCGACGTGGTCTTCATCATGCTGATCTTCTTCATCGTCACCAGCTCCTTTATCCGCGAGTCCGGCGTCGAAGTGCAGCGCCCGCAGGCGGAAACCGCCAACCCGCAGGACAAGGGCAATATCCTCATCGCCGTCACCGCCGACGGCCAGGTGTGGATGGACAAGCAGCCGGTGGACATCCGCAGCGTGCGCGCCCACGTCGAGCGCATGCGCGTAGACCAGCCGGAGGGCGCGGTGGTGGTGCAGGCCGATCAGGACGCACGCACCGGCCTGGTGGTGCAGGTCATGGACCAGGCGCGCCTGGCCGGCGTGCAGGACGTGGCGCTGGCCGCCGGTAGCGGAGTCAACTGATGCGTCTGCCGCTGTCCTTTCTCGGCGCCTGCCTGATGGCCCTGGGCCTGTTCGCGCTGATGCTCTATATGGTCGCCCCGCCCCGCGCCAAGCCGAGCGAAGAGCCGATCAGCGTGGCCAACTTCGTGCGCATGGACGGCAACGCCAGCGAGACCTCCAGCCGCACCCGCCAACAGGCGCCGCAACCACCGCAACCGCAGACCCCGCAGCCGCCGACGCCACCCACGCCGCAGGCGGCCACGCCGAGTGCCAACCTGCCGGCCCTGGATTTCCAGCTGCCCAGCCTGGCCAGCGGCATTGCCGTCAACAGTGCGCCGGCGCCGAGCCTGTCCGGCCTGGCCCCGGGCGCGCCGGCGCCGAC
>NZ_AVOF01000198.1:0-6289 GCF_000465935.2 Pseudomonas sp. EGD-AK9 | reverse complement strand
GCCTGGCCGGCGATTTCATCCGCCACTGCCTGCCGGGGCGCGGCATCTGGCTGAGCGACCCGACCTGGCCGATCCACGAAACCCTGTTCGCCGAGGCCGGGCTCAGAGTCGGCCACTACCCCTACGTCGGCGCCGACAACCGCCTGGACGTGGAGGCGATGATCGCGGCGCTGGCCCAGCTGCCCAAGGGCGACGTGGTGCTGCTGCACGCCTGCTGCCACAACCCCACCGGCTTCGACCTCGGCCCGCGCGACTTCAAGCGCGTGCTGGAGGTGGTCAAGGCGCGCGAGCTGCTGCCGCTGATCGACTTCGCCTACCAGGGCTTCGGCGACGGCCTGGAGCAGGATGCCTGGGCGGTGCGCCTGTTCGCCGCCGAGCTGCCGGAGCTGCTGATCACCAGCTCCTGCTCGAAGAACTTCGGCCTGTACCGCGAACGCACCGGCGCGCTGCTCGTCTGCGCTGGCGATGCCGGCAAGCTCGTCGATATCCGCAGCCAGCTGGCCTATCTCGCCCGCAACCTGTGGTCGACGCCGCCGGCCCACGGCGCCGCGGTGGTCGCCGAGATTCTCGGCGACACCGAACTCCGGAGCCTGTGGCAGGACGAACTGGAAGCCATGCGCCTGCGCGTCGCCAGCCTGCGCCGCGGCCTGGTCGAGGCCCTGGTGCCGCACGGGTTGAGCGAGCGCTTCGCGCATATCGCCGAGCAGCGCGGCATGTTCTCCTACACCGGCCTGACGCCCGTGCAGGTGCAGCGCCTGCGCGAGGAATTCAGCGTCTATATGGTCGGCAGCGGGCGCGCCAACGTCGCCGGGCTGGATGCCGGCCGCCTGGAGCAGTTGGCCAGCGCCATCGCGCGGGTCTGCGCTTAGAGCCTGTTCAGTCCGCCTTGCGCCGCGCCTCGGCCAGGCGCGCGGCCAGGGCGTCCAGTTCGGGCACGGCAGCGTCGGGCAGCTGGCGCAGCACCGCCTGGGTCAGTTTCAGCTGGCGAATGAAACGCCGGCAGCGCACGCACATGGCCAGGTGCGCACGCACCGCCAGGCGCTGGCGCAGGCTCAGCTGGCCGTCGAGAAAATCGCTGGACTGGGCCACCAGTTCCTTGCAGTTCAGCATTGCCCGGTCTCCTCGAAATGCTCCAGGGTGGCGAAGACTTTCAGGCGCGCACGATGCAGCAGCACGCGGACATTGGAGAGCGAGATGTCGAGAAGATTACAGATCGCCTCCAGCTCCAGGCCCTGACGCTCGCGCAGCACCAGCACGCTGGCCTGCAGTTCGGACAAGCTGGCCAGGGTCTTGTCCAGGCACTCGCGCAGCTCGCGCTCGGTCAGCAGGGCCTCGGGGCTGTCCTGGTGCCAGGCATGCGGCGCCAGCAGCCAGTGGCCGTCGTCGGAGAAACGCTCCTCGCCGACGCTGCCGTGCGGGCCCGGCAGGTCGTCGAGCAGCACCTCGCGCCGATTGTGCTTGAGGCGGGTCTTGGCGGTATTGGCGGTGATGGTCAGCAGCCAGGTCTTCAGGCTGGCACGACCCTGGAAGCCCTCCAGGCTGCGCACCACGGCGAGCCAGGCGTCCTGCACCACCTCGTCGGCATGGCGACTGCCGACTATGGCGTAGGCCACCGCACGCATCGCCCCCTGGTAGGTGGCGACCAGCTCGCGGTAGGCCTGCTGCTCGCCGGCCAGTAGACGCTCCAGCAGATCGCCGTCCGTCATGGCTCTCCCCGAGGGTGCGCCGCGCGCACCGCAGCCCTGTTGGCAGGATCAGCGCTTGCGCAGGATCACGCTGCCGATGGAATAACCGGCGCCGAACGAGCTGAGCACGCCGAGGCTGCCGCTGGCCAGGTCGTCCTGATGCTTGTGCAGGGCGATCACTGAACCGGCCGAGCTGGTGTTGGCGTAGGTGTCGAGGATCACCGGCGCCTCGTGGGGCTCGGCGTCGCGGCCGAGCAGCTTGCGCGCGATCAGCAGGTTCATGTTGAGGTTGGCCTGGTGCAGCCAGAAGCGCTTGACGTCGCCGACGTTGAGCTGGTTTTCCGCCAGGTGCGCGGCGATCAGCTCGGCGACCATCGGGCAGACGTCCTTGAACACCTTGCGGCCTTCCTGGACGAACAGCTTGTCGCGGGCACCCACGCCCTCTTCCGCGGCGCGGTTGAGGAAGCCGAAGTTGTTGCGGATGTTGTTGGAAAACTGGGTCAGCAGCTTGGTGCCGAGGATGTCCCACTGATACGGGGAGGTGGCTAGGTCGGCCCGCTCGATGATCACCGCGGTGGCGGCGTCGCCGAAGATGAAGTGGCTGTCGCGGTCGCGGAAATTCAGGTGGCCGGTGCAGATTTCCGGGTTGACCATCAGGATGGCCCGCGCCTGGCCGGTCTGCACCGCGTTGGTGGCGGCCTGGATGCCGAAGGTGGCCGAGCTGCAGGCGACGTTCATGTCGTAGCCCCAGCCGTCGATGCCGAGCGCGGCCTGCACTTCGATGGCTACCGCCGGGTAGGCGCGCTGCAGGTTGGAGCAGGCGACTATCACCCCGTCGATATCGGCGACGGTCTTGCCGGCGCGCTCCAGCGCCTGCTTGGCCGCGGCCACGGACATCTCGCAGAGGATGCCCCAGTCTTCGTTGGAACGCTCGGGGATGCGCGGCACCATGCGTTGCGGGTCGAGGATGCCGGCCTTGTCGATGACGAAACGGCTCTTGATCCCGGAGGCCTTCTCGATGAAGGCACTGCTCGACTCGGTCAGCGCCTCGACCTCGCCGCGGGCGATGGCCTCGGCGTTGTCGGCATTGAATTGCTGCACGTAGGCATTGAAGGATGCCACCAGTTCGTCGTTGGAAATGCTGTTGGCCGGGGTGTACAGGCCGGTACCACTGATCACGACGTTATGCACGGTCATTCCTCTTGTTCTCGACCGCAAGCAGCGGCCGGTTATGCGCTGAACCTTGGCCAACAGGGCCAAGTGGTAAAAAGGCTGGCCGAACGCTGCCACGTTCTGCTACTGGCCGCTGAGTTTGCCACAGGCACAGGGCCTTCGTCCGCTCTGCTGACAAGCGTTTAGCGGACAATAGAACGGCTATTGAGGCAAAGATGAGCACAACGGGCCATGGCGCACACAGCGGCGCCAAGCGCGGGGCGCTCACCCGTTTGGGCGATTCGAAATTGTCCGACAATCTATAGGCTGCTGGCACCTCATAACAATAAAAGGTCCCGCCATGCGCCAGTTCCTCTTGCTGCTCGTACTGGGCTTCTCTTCCCTGACCCAGGCCGCCGTCGGCGTCTTCCCCGACAGCACCTTCCAGAACCTCGATCATGGTCTGTACTGGTTCGGCTACGGCGACAGCTGGCAGAAAGCCGTGCCCGGCCAGAGCAATGCCTATTTCAGCAACAGCAAGCCCACCGTCATCTACATCCACGGCTGGCAGAACGGCGCTACCCAGAGGAAGAACCGCGAAACCTTCAACCGCAAGGATGCCGGCGGCCCGGACCTGGACCTGGCCCATGCCTGGCTCGCCGCCGGCTACAACGTCGGCATCCTGTACTGGAACCAGTTCGCCGACGAGGGCGAGGTGAAGGACGCCGAAGCCAAGATCTGGAGCGCCAGCGGCCCGCGCGGCATGCGCTGGCGCAACAGCAGCGGGGTCTACAGCAGCGGTCCGAACAAGTCGGCCGGCGACCTGCTGTTCGATCACTACAAGGCCAACCTGGCCAGCTACAGCGGCAACAACATCCGCCTGCTCGGCCACTCCCTGGGCAACCAGCTGGCCATCGTCCTGACCAAGAAAATCAGCGATGCGGTCAGCGCCGGCAGCCTCAACAGCCGCCTGCTGCCGAAGCGCGTGGCCCTGCTCGACCCCTTCTATTCCAATCAAGCCAAGAGCTGGCTGAACAATCGCTGGGTCGGAGAAGTGTGCCGCAGCTACGTCAGCGAACTGAAAGGCAAGGGGGTGATCTTCGAGGCGTACCGCACCTCGGCGGTGACCAGCACGGTGTTCGTCGGCGACGCCAATACCGGCCTGATGAACATGACCGCGTTCACCGAACTCAAGCCCTGGTACTTCAACGCCACCCAGCAGACTGAAAAGCACAATGCCGCCGTCTGGCACTACCTCTGGTCATTCAGCTTCAACCCACCGCCGATCAGCGGCAGCAGCAACCAGGCCGCCTCGGCGCGCACCGCCGACAGCCGCATCGGCACCTTGATGAACGGCAGCACGAAGCTGGTGCACGACCTCGGCGCCTATACCAAGGAGCCTTCGGACGACAACTTCAAGAGCGTCAACCGCTGAACCCCCGCCCCCTGCCGACAGGCAGGGGGTTGCCTGGAACGCGCGCGATGGCCCGGCGCAGCCACCGCGATGCACATCGGACTTGACCCGGACTGGCGCCAGGCGTCTAGAGTGAAGCTTTGCGCCATCAGGACGCCGGAGCCCACATGAATCTCTCGCTACTCAGCCGCTACGCCTTTTTCGCCTTCTGTGTGCTGTTCACCCTGGCCAGCCTGCCCTTTCTCCAGCACGAATGGCTGTGGCCCTTCACCCTGCTCGCCGCCGTACTCAGCCTGATCGGCATCGGCGACCTGCTGCAGACGCGCCAGGCGGTGCGGCGCAACTACCCGATCCTGGGCAATATCCGCTATCTGGTCGAGGGCATCCGCCCGGAGATCCGCCAATACCTGCTCGAAGGCGACAGCGAGCAGCTGCCGTTTTCCCGCGCGCAGCGCTCGCTGGTCTACGCGCGGGCCAAGAACGAGGGCGCCGACAAGCCCTTCGGCACTTTGAGCGACGTGTACCAGAACGGCTTCGAGTTCATCAGCCACTCCATGCGCCCGGCGCCGCTGAGCGACCCCTGCAGCTTTCGCGTGCCGATCGGCGGGCCGCAGTGCCGCCAGCCGTACAGCGCCTCACTGTTCAACGTCTCGGCGATGAGCTTCGGCTCGCTCAGCGCCAATGCCATCCGCGCGCTGAACCAGGGCGCCAGGCTCGGCAACTTCTACCACGACACCGGCGAAGGCAGCATCAGCCCCTACCACCGCGAGCACGGCGGCGACCTGGTGTGGGAGCTCGGTAGCGGCTACTTCGGCTGCCGCACCGACGACGGCCAGTTCGACCCCGAACGCTTCGCCGCCCAAGCCTGCGATCCGCAGGTGAAGATGATCGAGATCAAGCTCAGCCAGGGCGCCAAGCCCGGCCACGGCGGCATCCTGCCCAAGCACAAGGTCACCGCGGAAATCGCCAGCACCCGCGGTGTGCCCATGGGCCAGGACTGCATCTCGCCGTCGCGCCACAGCGCCTTTGCCACCCCCATCGAGCTGCTGCAGTTCATCGCCAGGCTGCGCGAACTCTCCGGCGGCAAACCGGTGGGGTTCAAGTTCTGCCTGGGCCATCCCTGGGAGTTCATGGCCATCGCCAAGGCCATGCTGGAGACCGGCATCCTGCCCGACTTCATCGTGGTCGACGGCAGGGAAGGCGGCACCGGCGCGGCGCCGCTGGAGTTCACCGATCACCTCGGCGTGCCGCTGCGCGAGGGCCTGCTGTTCGTCCACAACACCCTGGTCGGCTGCAAGCTGCGCGACCAGATCAAGCTCGGCGCCAGCGGCAAGATCGTCAGCGCCTTCGACATCGCCCGGGTGCTGGCCATCGGCGCCGACTGGGCCAACTCGGCGCGCGGCTTCATGTTCGCCATCGGCTGCATCCAGAGCCAGAGCTGCCACACCAACAAGTGCCCGACCGGCGTGGCCACCCAGGACCCGCTGCGTCAGCGCGCCCTGGTGGTCGAAGACAAGGCCCAGCGGGTGCACAACTTCCACCGCAACACGCTCAAGGCGCTGGCCGAGATGCTCGCCGCCGCCGGCCTCGAGCACCCGGCGCAGATCGACGCCAAGCACCTGGTGCAGCGCATGTCCGCCACCGAGATCAAGCTGTTTTCCCAGCAGCACGTGTTCCTCGCCCCCGGCGAGCTGCTCGGCGGGCAGATCGGCGGCGAGTTCTACGAACGCATGTGGCGGATGGCGCGGGCCGACAGCTTCGAGCCGGCGCCGGCCTGAGGCTCAGGCCGGCTGCAAGCGATAGCCTTCGGCGCTGGCGACCACCTCGACATCGGCGACCACCGGCGCCGCGCCGCTGACATGGAATTCGCTGCACAGCTGGCCCAGGTTGCCGGCCAGCTGCTCCAGGCGCTGGCTGTCGTGCGCCACCTCCTGGGCATCGCGCGCGGTGTCGTCGGCGATGCTGCGCACCTGCTGGATCAGCCGCCCCACCTCGCTGGTCGCCGCCAGTTGCTCGCGGGTCGACACGCCGATGGACT
>NZ_AVOF01000197.1:0-6321 GCF_000465935.2 Pseudomonas sp. EGD-AK9 | reverse complement strand
TCGGCCGCCGGCGTGCGCAGCACCTCCAGCGCCTGCCCCTGCAGGCTGCTCAGCTGGCTGAGCAGCGCCGGCAGCTGATGCGTCTGGCCGCTGGCCTCGTGCAACTGCTTGGCCAGCGTCTTCAGTGCCTTGCGTACCTCGCGCGGCGGTTGCAGCTGCTGCAACTGTTCGACCAGTCGGGTCAGCGCCGCGGTGGCCTCGCCGGCGCGCTGCTGGCGACGCAGCTCGGAATCCAGCACGGCCTTCTCCAGGCGCGGGATCAGGCCGCCGAGCGCCGCGTCCATGTCGTCGCGGCGGAGGATGTCGCGCATCTCCTGCATGCACTGGTCGACCGCCTTGTCCGCCCCCTCGGCGGCCAGGCTGCTGCGCACCAGGCCGCGGCGCAGCAGGTCGAGGCGCAACTCCCAGCGCCGTTCGAGCCTTTCCTGTTGCTCCAGGCTGCTCAGGTACTTGTCTTTCCAGCGTTGCGCGTCATCGCTCATACGGCCTGCTTATCCACGGGAGGGCGCCTTCAGCATAGGCGTTTGGCCACTACTCTGAGCGCGCGGCAAACGGATTTCCACGGCCACCGGCAGGTGGTCGGAGATCGGCTGGCTGAGCACGTCGACCCGCCCCAGTTCGAGCCCCGGGCTGAGCAGGATATGGTCGAGGCAGCGCTGCGGCCGCCAGCTGGGGAAGGTCGCCTGAACCTGCGGCGCGATCAGGCCGAGGTCGCGCAGTGGCGAGTTCTCCAGCAGGTCGCTGGCGTGGGTGTTCATGTCACCCATCAGCACCAGATGGCGGAACTCGCCGACCCGCTCGCGGATGTAGGCGAGCTGGCGGGTACGGGTACGCGGGCCGAGGGCCAGGTGCATCATCACCACCCCCAGCGCCTGCTCGCCCTCGCCCAGGCGCAGGAAGATCGCCCCGCGCCCCGGTGGGCCGGGCAGCGGATGATCCTCCAGCAGGGTCGGACGCAGACGGCTGAGCACGCCGTTGCTGTGCTGGGCGAGACGCCCGAGGTTGCGGTTGAGCTGCTGGTACCAGTAGGGAAACGCGCCCTGCTGGGCCAGGTACTCGACCTGATTGACGTAGCCGGAACGCAGGCTGCCGCCGTCGACCTCCTGCAATGCCACCAGGTCGAAATCGGCGAGCAGGTCGCCGATGCGCTGCAGGTTGCCGCTGCGCCCGGCATGCGGCAGCAGGTGCTGCCAACTGCGGGTCAGGTAGTGATGGTAACGCTGGGTGTTGATGCCGACCTGGACGTTGAAGCTGAGCAGGCGCAGCAGGCCGTCGGCGGGCCACTGGGCATCAGCGGCGCAATGCGGGTTGACCTGTGGATCGCACAGGCCAACCGCGCGGGTCTGTCGCCAGCGGCGCAGCATGGTCGGCGCCAGCGGCCGCTCAGAGCGCGGCGCGCTCCTTGGCGATCAGGTGGTCGGCCAGCTTCAGGGCCTGCTGCGGACCGCCGGCGGAGGTGATGTCGAAGCGGTACTTGCCGTTGACTATCATCACCGGCACGCCGGTGACCTGATAGGCCATGGCCAGCTTCTTGGCCTTTTCCATCTGGCCTTTGACGGCGAAGGAGTTGAAGGTCTTGAGGAAGGCGCCGCGATCCACGCCCTGGGTGGCGACGAAGTCGGCGAATTCCTCGGCGGAGGCCAGCTTCTTCTTCTCCTGGTGGATGGCGTTGAACACGGCGTCATGCACCTTCTGCTCGACCTTCATGCTTTCCAGGGTGATGAACGCCTGGCCATGCACGTTCCAGATGCCGCCGAACAGCGCCGGGATGCGCACGAAGTTGACGTCTTCCGGCAGTTCCTCGACCCAGGGGTTGAGCGTGGCCTCGAACTGGTAGCAATGCGGGCAGCCGTACCAGAACAGCTCCACTACCTCGATCTGGCCGGGCTTGGACACCGGTACCGGGCTCTTCAGCTCGACATAGTGCTGGCCGGCGACGGGCTCGGCATGGGCGGCGACGCCGAACAGGCTGCTGAGGGCCAGAGCGGCGCCGAAAATCAGGTTACGCATGGAGTACTCCTTGGCTGGTAAGCGTCGCCCAATGGCGAATCGATACTAGGACTCGTCGCCCGGGGGCAGGTTCCGGCCATTGTAGCCGCGGCGCAGACGAAAAAGGGTGGCCGCAGCCACCCTTTGTCTTATCAACTACGACGGTAGTCGGCTTAGTGCAGACCCTGGATAAAGCTGGAAACCGCCTCGATATCCTTGTTGCTCAGCTTGGCCGCAATAGCGCGCATGATCATCGCGTCGCCGTCGTTGGTGCGGTTGCCTTCGCGGAAGTCGGTCAGCTGCTTGGCCACGTAGGTGGCATGCTGGCCGCCCAGCTGCGGGAAGCCCGCGGCATCCAGGCCGGCGCCGTTCGGCGAGTGGCAACCGGTGCAGGCCGGCATGCCTTCTTCCAGCTTGCCGCCGCGGAACAGCGCTTCGCCGCGCTCGACCAGCTTGGGATCGGCGGCGCCGACGCTCATCTGCTGGCTGGCGAAGTAGGCGGCGATGTCGGCCATGTCCTGGTCGCTGAGGTTATCCAGCATGCCGGTCATCTCGACCACCTGGCGGTTGCCGGACTTGATGTCGTGCAGCTGCTTGAGCAAGTAGCGCTCGCCCTGACCGGCCAGCTTGGGGAAGTTTGGCGCGGGGCTGTTGCCATCGGCGCCATGGCAGGCGCCACAGACGGCGACTTTGCCCTGACCGGCTGCGGCATCGCCGGCAGCCTGTGCCAGGCCGGTGAGGCCCAGGGTCAACAGCAGACTCACGAGTACTTTGTTCATCAGCTAATCCAACTACGGCTAAGAGAGATAAGGGTTATCGGCCGGGTCCACTCATTCGGTCATCAGCTTGATGACCGCCTGGTAGTCCTCCGCCGTGCAGTCCATGCACAACCCGCGGGGCGGCATGGCATTCAAACCATTGGTGACGCTCTGTACCAGTGCGTCCATGCCCTTGGCCAGACGCGGCTCCCAGGCGGCCTTGTCGCCTTTCTGCGGGGCCGTGGGAATCTGGCCGTTGTGGCAAACACCACAGGCACGGTCGTATACAGCTTGCGGATCTTGGGCAGCGTAGCCGTTGAAGGACAGCAGAGTTACGGCAGCCGCGAGCAGCATTTTCTTCATCAGATCTACCTCATCAGGGAGGGGAACGTTCTGCTTTCTAGCGAGCAGCCTGGTTAATCGTTCCCGGCAATCGGGTTCCTGCGGGTGGGACAAAGCGCACACAAAATCTGCGGCATTATATACTGGCAACGCTGAAACGGAAACGACGCCGCTTGCCGCGCCACCTGGCGTGCCGCAGGTGCGCGGAAATGTCGCAAGTCCCCGAACGCCAGCTGGCGAGTGCGGGGCGCCCACCGGATACCCCCATGCTCCCGAAGAACCCCATCATCGGTCTGTGCCAGCAGGCCAGCTTCCTCATCAGTGCCGCCAAGGTCGACCAGTGCCCCGAGGACAGTGGCCTGGAAGTGGCCTTCGCCGGCCGCTCCAACGCCGGCAAGTCGAGCGCGCTGAACACCCTGACCCACGCCAGCCTGGCGCGCACCTCGAAGACCCCGGGGCGCACCCAGCTGCTCAACTTCTTCCGCCTGGACGACGAGCGCCGCCTGGTCGACCTGCCCGGCTACGGCTACGCCAAGGTGCCGATCCCGCTCAAGCAGCACTGGCAGAAGCACCTGGAGGCCTACCTGGGCAGCCGCGAGAGCCTCTGCGGCCTGGTGCTGATGATGGACATCCGCCACCCGCTGACCGAATTCGACCGCATGATGCTGGACTGGTCGGTGGCAAGCGGCATGCCCCTGCACATCCTGCTGACCAAGGCCGACAAGCTGGCCTTCGGCGCGGCGAAGAACGCCCTGCTCAAGGTGCAGCAGGAAATCCGCAAGCAGTGGGGCGATGGCATCGGCATCCAGCTGTTCTCGGCGCCCAAGCGCATGGGCGTGGAAGAGGCGCAGCTGGTGCTGGCCGGCTGGCTGGATCTGCTGCCGGAAGAGGACGAGGAAGGCGCCGAGGAGGCCTGACGCTTAGGGTGCGCCAGGCGCACCGAGAGACGAGTCGTCATGAGCGCGCAAGCTCCCTCTTCCGTCCTTCGGGCACCCTCGACTTGGGCATCCTGCGTCGCTCCAACTCCTGCCTCCCTGCAGTCGTCTCCCGGAGAGCAGGCCGCAAGCGCGCACTTTTCTACAGGCAAAAAAAACCCCGAGCTTCGTATGGGGAGGGAGAAGTTCGGGGTTTAAGGTCTGAACCGCTAGGGCGGGGTTCAGATGTCTGCCAACACTTAACACAACATAGGAGCATTGAAAGGCTTAACAGCCATTCAAGAACTCTGACCGGGCGCCTTAGCGGAAAGTTCATCCTTTTTTTAAAAACCATTCGCAATAACCAGCGACCTGCTGATTCCCTGGAGGCTTGTTCGTGGGGGCGCCGACCGCCCCTCGCCGGTACGCAGCGCCCCCCCACGCCCGGTCGGAGGCGCCCCTCAGTGCGCCTCGTCCCAGTTGGCGCCGACGCCCACTTCCACCAGCAGCGGCACGTCCAGTTCCGCCGCGCCGCCCATCAGCGCCTTGATCTGCGCGCCGACCTCCTCGACCAGTTCCTCGCGCACTTCCAGCACCAGCTCGTCGTGCACCTGGAGGATGATCCGCGCGTCGATGCCGCTGTCCTGCAGCCAGGCGTCCACGGCGATCATCGCGCGCTTGATGATGTCCGCCGCGGTGCCCTGCATCGGCGCGTTGATCGCCGCGCGCTCGGCGCCCTTGCGCATGGCCTGGTTCTGCGCGTGGATTTCCGGCAGGTACAGGCGGCGGCCGAAGACGGTTTCCACATAACCCTGCTCGGCGGCCTGCGCGCGGGTGCGTTCCATATAGCTCAGCACGCCGGGATAGCGGGCGAAGTAACGGTCGATATAGGCCTGCGCCTGCTTGCGGTCGACGTCGATCTGCTTGGCCAGACCGAAGGCGCTCATGCCGTAGATCAGGCCGAAGTTGATCGCCTTGGCCTTGCGCCGCTGATCGCTGCTCACCTCCTCCAGCGCCACGCCGAACACTTCGGCGGCAGTGGCCTTGTGCACGTCGCGGTCGTGGCGGAAGGCATCCAGCAGGCCTTCGTCCTTGGCCAGGTGGGCCATGATGCGCAGCTCGATCTGCGAGTAGTCGGCCGCCAGCAGCCGGTAGCCCTTGGGCGCGACGAAGGCCTGGCGGATACGCCGCCCTTCGGCGGTGCGGATCGGGATGTTCTGCAGGTTCGGATCGCTCGACGACAGCCGGCCGGTGGCCGCCACCGCCTGGTGGTAGCTGGTGTGGATGCGCCCGGTGCGCGGGTTGATCTGTTCCGGCAGCTTGTCGGTGTAGGTGCTCTTGAGCTTGCTTAAGCTACGGTACTGCATCAGCACCTTGGGCAGCTCGAAGTCCTGCTCGGCCAGTTCCGCGAGCACCGCCTCGGCGGTGGACGGCTGGCCCTTGGCAGTCTTGCTGATCACCGGGTAGCCGAGCTTTTCGTAGAGGATCACGCCAAGCTGCTTGGGCGAGGCCAGGTTGAACTCCTCGCCGGCGATGGCGAACGCCTCGCGCTCCAGTTCCACCAGCTTGTCGCCCAGCTCGACGCTCTGCTCGCCGAGCAGCTTGGCGTCGACCAGTGCGCCGTTGCGCTCGATGCGCGCCAGCACCGGCACCAGCGGCATCTCGATTTCGCGCAGCACCTTGGCCAAGGACGGCACGGCTTCGAGCCGGCGCCACAGTTCCTGGTGCAGGCGCAGGGTGACGTCGGCATCCTCGGCGGCGTAGGGGCCGGCCTGTTCCAGGGCGATCTGGTCGAAGGTCAGCTGCTTGGCGCCCTTGCCGGCGATGTCCTCGAAACGGATGGTGCTGTGATTGAGGTACTTCAGCGCCAGGCTGTCCATGTCGTGGCGGGTGGCGGTGGAATCCAGCACGTAGGATTCGAGCATGGTGTCGAAGGCCACGCCCTGAACGGCAATCGGCGGCGTCGCGTTGGCCAGGACATTGATGTCGTACTTGGCGTGCTGGCCGACCTTGGCCTTGGCCGGGTCTTCGAGGATCGGCTTGAGCGCGTTCAAGACCCGGTCGCGGTCGAGCTGCTGCGGCACGCCCATATAGCTGTGCGCCAGCGGGATATAGGCGGCCTCGCCGGGCTTGACCGCGAAGGACAGGCCGACCAGTTGCGCCTGCTGGGCGTCGACGCTGGTGGTTTCGCTGTCGAAGGCGATCAGCTCGGCCTGTTCCAGCTTGTTCAGCCAGGCGTCGAACTGCGCCTGTTCCAGCACCAGCTGGTAGTCGCCGGCACTCGGCGGCAGCGCTTCGGCGACGTCCTCGGCGCTGTC
>NZ_AVOF01000196.1:0-26001 GCF_000465935.2 Pseudomonas sp. EGD-AK9 | reverse complement strand
GTTCGCTGCCGCGATAGCGCCAGGCCACGCGCGGCGCGCGGTCGATCAGGCGGCGCAGCTCGCGCTCGGCACGCCGCGCGCTGTAGCTTTCCAGCGCGCGGCCGCTGGCCAGCATCAGGGCGACCAGCGCGGCCACCAGGGCCTGGCCGAAGAACACGGCGGTACCGATGGCCAGCAGGGCGATCAGGTCGACGCCGATCTCTTTGCGCCGCAAGCGGGCCAGAATCTCCACCAGCAGCAGGCCCGCCGCCAGCAGGGCGCTGCCGCTCCACAGCAGGGTGGCGAGGTCGCCTTGACCGAGGCCGCGCAGCAGCAAGCCGCCGAAAAAGGCCAGCAAGGCGATGCCAGGCAGAGCCAGGCTGAGCCAGCTAGGCGAGATGTTCAAGGCGGCTCCGGGGAGGATGACTGGTTGCGGTAGCAGCGCGGAAGTGCCCGCCCCGCGGATCGAGCAACCGGTGGCAGAGGCCGTGGTGCCAGGCCCCCGGCGCTGTTGCAGGCGCGCACTCGAGCCTGCGGTGCGATTTCTCCACGGTCTGCACTCCAGTTCCCAGCAGGTCACGCGACTGCCTGGCGGTGTGAAGCACGCCTTCGGCCAGGCGGCTCGCCTCTGTCAACCTAGTGCAAGCCCTGCGACTCGGCCAATCGCGCCAGCCGCCGAGCAGGCCGCGCGCCCGTGAATGACAGCCAGCGGGTCAACTGGGCTTGGCACGGCGGGGCGTGCCCCCAGGTTTCAGTCACGCGACCAATGCACCGCCAGGTGGTGCTCGTCGTCCGCATACTGGTAGCTGCATTCGCCCTTGAAGGCGCCGGTCAGGGCATGGCCGAGGCGTTGGGCCAGGTGTATGCCGGTGGTGGTGACCTGCAGGCCGTCCCCTCGCTCGCTGACCTTGATCAGGCGTTCCAGCGCATGCTGGGCCTTCTCAGCGGCCTCGGTGTTGTGGATCAGGCCGAGCACCTCCTCACGGTGTGCCGCCAGGAAGCTGCCGGTCAGGCGCAGGGTGCCGGCCGGTTGGTTGTCGGCGATGCGCCGGCAGGCCGGGCAGGCATGGGCCTGGGCATCCTCCGGTACCGCCTGCTGCCAGCTCCACCGGCCCTGGTGGCGCACGGCGCCGCAATGCGGGCAGTGCACACTGCCTCCTGGCATCTCGAGGTAGGGGTCGTCCTGGGCCGGCTTGAACAGCTTGTTCCTCTGGCTCTGCTGATGTTTGTCCATGACGCGCTCCTCATTGTCTGGGGCGAGGCAATCCCCGCTGTTCTGTCCTTTTGCGCCGCTTTCGCGGCGGCCATATTGATGTGCATCAAGCAGCGGCCGGCACCGTCGTGCGACCGATCAGCCACTGGCTCAGTAGCCTCGAGGGCCAGCGGCAGGCGTGCGCTTTGCCTGTCGGCGAACTGGCGGCGGAAGGGTTTGCATAGCAAAACAGCCGTGCTCCGTCCTGCTCGGTCAATGACAGGACGGGCGGTTGAGCAGACGGATCAGCAGCAAGGCCAGCAGGGCACCGAGGATGGCAAGAGCTGCATCCTTCTGCGCATCCCACTCGTCGCCCTGGGTGCCGAGGAAGGCCGTGCCCAGATCCGGGGCCACCACCAGCGCGGCGAGCATTTCCATTTGCTCGTAGAGGCTGCTCAGAGCCATCACCGTGGCCAGGCAAAGCGGCATCAGCCACAGCCCGGAGACCCTGGCGGTTTTTTGCAGCAGCTCGTGCAGGGGGTAAGTCAGCAGGAGGCCAAAGGCGAAATGCACCAGGCGGTCGTAATGGTTGCGTTCGAGTTCAAGCTGTTCGCTGAGCCAGAAGCCGAAGGGTGTTTCCGAGTAGGTGTAATGCGAACCGTACAGATGCAGAACGAGGAACAGGCTGAGCAGGCCGTAGGATACCGATGAGAGCACGAGGCGCCGCCGAGTGATCAGCAACAGGGCGACCAGGGCGAACACCAGGAGATTCTCCAGCAACCAATCCTGACGGCTCACCGGGTTGATTGCAGACCAGAGCCAAACGCCAAGCACTAGCGTGCTGCATAAGCTGAGCAGGGCGGTTCGGGCAGATTTCATCGGTATGGCTCCGACGCCAGCGCGTTCCATGAATGGTAGCGAATGGCTGGCGAGCGCCAAGGTGTACATCCATTCGCCCTGTCTTGTTTAATTGCGGGCTGCGACTCATTCCCGTCTTTATAAGCCCGTATCTAGAAAGGGATGTCACACTGGTGAGCCTTTTAAAGCTGCAACGGTATACCGTTAGCCTGATTCCTGATGGGAGGCAGCTAACCAGCTGTATAGGCGCTCCGTGTCTTCGAGTCGGGACAGCTCGCTGCCTTCGGCCATGATCGCCGCTGTGCCGGCCGCCACACCGTAGCGCGCGGCCACTGACCAGCTCGCCCCTGAGGCGCGTTTGAGTACCATCGCCGCCAGCAGGCTATCGCCTGCACCAACCGTGCTGCGGCGCGGCACGGTCGGAGCCGGAATGCGCTCGCAGACGTCGGCGGTCACCAGCAGCGCCCCTTGCGCACCTAGGGAAACCAGCACGGCTTCCGTGCGTCCCGCTACCACCAGATCCCGGGCCACTTGATTCAGATGCTCCGGTCCGGCGATAGGCTCACCAAGCATGGCTGCGAGTTCGTCCAGATTCGGCTTGATCAGCAGCAGGCCACCGATATCCAGCATCTGACGCAGGGCGCTGCCGGTGCTGTCTACCACGCAGCGGCAACCCCGGCGTCGTGCATCGCCCAGCAGACGCGGCAGGAAGTCCGCGGCCAGACCTTCTGGCAGGCTACCGCTGATGACCAGAAAATCCGCGGCGGGCAATGTCTCCAAAGCCGACAGCACGGCGCTCTGCTCTTGGGGCGTGAGTGGATTTCCTGGAAGGACGAAACGGTACTGCTGGCTGTCGGCCCGGTTGGTGACGTTGATGCACTCGCGTGTCCAGCCGGACACCGAGACCGCATGAAAAGGCACGCCCTCAGCCTTCAATAATTCAAGCAGGTGTTCGCCAGTGGAGCCGCCAACGGGAAACAGGGCCACTGTCTCTCCGCCGAGTCGTCGAATCGTCCGCGACACGTTGATCCCGCCACCCCCAGGCGCGTACACCGGTGCGCTACAGCGCAGCTTGTCGTGAGGGCGCAGGTGCTGCACGCATGTGGCCAGATCCAATGCGGGACTCAGGGTCAGGGTGAGGATGCAGCGGGCGATCACTATTGCTCCCTCCTGCTGCCAGACTTCAGCGCCTGGTTCCAGCTTAGGCGATGCCCGGGTGGCGGATGGTCGCGAAATACCAGGCCAGCCTCCTGGGCTCTTGGTTGGAGCGTTTTGGTGGGCCCCGTTCTTCCGGTAAGTAGGTGCCTGAACATTCGTAGACTGGGCACCGCCTCTTGCCACGGCTGCGCCCTCTGCTCGAACGCCGTCAGACCCTGCTGCGCACGATCCTGATCGAATACTCCATCTGCGGCTTGCGCGTCACGCTGACGGCGCGGCGGCTCACGGTATCCAGGGTTATGTTCCAGAAACCGCTGCTCGGCACACGGATCTTCGCCGGGAACTTGATAAAGGCGCCGCCGTGGTAACTGTGCCGGCCACGGTTCTTGAAGGCACGGAAGTTGGCGTCGTTCATCAGGCGAATGTTGCAGGGCTGCGAACACTCGATGACGACCAGGTCGCCCTCGTTCAGTTGTTCGCGTTGATGGATGAATTTCATGCATGCTTCCAGTTGGATCGGGGGGGGCGCGACGATAGCACGAGTGCGCGCCGCGGGCAGCGTCGGCACGACGGGGTGCCCCCGCCCAGGCGCTGCCAGGCTGGTTTCAGCCACCGCGCCGGAGCAGCACGACAAGCCACTGCGGCAAGCGCAGCACGTTCCCTCCCCCAGGAACCAGCCCCTGAGCATATCCGGTGTTCTTGCACTCGTTCTCGTCGCCGGCCTGCTGCATGTCGGTTCATGAAATACGCCGAACTTGAACCTAATCGAACAGCAACTGAGCTACGGAATAAAGTCATCACGTTCGAATAGGTCGCAGGGAAATACTCGGTCGAAATCATTCCCATGAAGGCTTCTGGCACCCAAACTGAGACGGCGTAAGCTGCCTGAGTTCTTCGACGATCCCCCGGCGTCGCTGAAGGCGTTCGCCGGTACCCGCGTTTGCGCCAATCAAGAGAAGGCCTTTCTCTCTGCGATCTAGAACTATGCCCGGGAGATGGTCTACACGGCGATGGCGCCGGCCGTCCGTACGAGCAAATTTATCGCTTGGGTCTTTAAGGACGTATGCATGGACGGGTTTTGAGCCATGTCTGATTGCTACGGTGGTTAACTTGGAAAGAAATTGGCCCGCATAAGCGGGCCAGGTTATGGGGGGTGTTAACTGTCGTAGCCCAGATTCGGCATCAGCCAGCGCTCGCTGACGGCGATGTCCTGGCCCTTGCGCTTGCTGTAGCTCTCGACCTGGTCCTGGTCCACCTTGCCGACGGCGAAGTACTGCGCCTCGGGGTGGGCGAAGTACCAGCCGGACACCGCGGCCGCCGGGAACATGGCGTAGTGCTCGGTGAGGAACACGCCGCTGCGCCCGGCCTGGTTGTAGCCGGCCTCGGGGTCGAGCAGCCTAAACAAAGTGGCCTTTTCGCTATGGTCCGGGCAGGCCGGGTAGCCGGGAGCGGGGCGGATGCCCTTGTACTGCTCCTTGATCAGGTCTTCGTTGGCCAGCTGCTCGTCGGCGGCATAGCCCCAGTACTCCTTGCGCACACGTTCGTGCAGCCACTCGGCGCAGGCCTCGGCCAGGCGGTCGGCCAGGGCCTTGACCATGATCGAGTTGTAGTCGTCGCCCTTGGCCTCGTAGGCCTTGGCCACTTCCTCGGCGCCGATGCCGGCGGTGGTGATAAAGCCGCCGACATAGTCGGTCTTGCCGCTCTCCTTGGGCGCGACGAAGTCGGCCAGCGACAGGTTCGGCTTGCCGTCCGCCTTGATGCTCTGCTGGCGCAGGTGGTGGAGCAGGGCGATGGGCTTGCCCTGGGCGTCGCGCAGTTCGATATCGTCGTGCGCCACCTGGTTGGCCGGCCAGAAGCCGAACACCGCGCGGGCCTTGATCAGCTTCTCGTCGATCAGCTTCTTCAGCATGGTCTGGGCGTCGGCGAACAGCGCGCTGGCGGCTTCGCCGACCACCTCGTCGGTGAGGATGCGCGGGTACTTGCCGGCCAGGTCCCAGGAGATGAAGAACGGCGTCCAGTCGATGTACTCGGCCAGGGTGGCCAGGTCGATATCCTCCAGCACCTGCGCGCCGATGAAGCTCGGCTTGGGCGCGTTGTAGCCGGCCCAGTCGAACTGCGGCTTGTTGGCGATGGCGTCGGCATAGCTCAGGCGTTCGGTGCGCGAGGCGCGCGCCGAGGTGCGCTCGCGCACCACCACGTATTCCTCGCGGGTTTTCTGCACGAAGTCGGCCTTGAGCTCCTTGGACAGCAGCTGGGTGGCCACGCCGACGGCGCGCGAGGCGTCGGTGACGTAGACCACCGCGTCGTTGCTGTACTGCGGGTCGATCTTCACCGCAGTGTGCGCCTTGGAGGTGGTGGCGCCGCCGATCATCAGCGGCAGCTTGAAGCCCTGGCGCTGCATTTCCTTGGCCACGTGGACCATCTCGTCCAGCGAGGGGGTGATCAGGCCGGACAGGCCGATGATGTCGCATTTCTCGGCGATGGCCGTCTGCAGGATCTTCTCCGCCGGCACCATCACGCCCAGGTCGACGATGTCGTAGCCGTTACAGCCCAGAACGACGCCGACGATGTTCTTGCCGATGTCGTGCACGTCGCCCTTCACGGTGGCCATGAGGATCTTGCCCTTGGCCTCGGGTTTGTCGCCTTTCTCGGCTTCGATAAAGGGGATCAGGTGCGCCACCGCCTGCTTCATCACCCGCGCGGACTTGACCACCTGGGGCAGGAACATCTTGCCCGAGCCGAACAGGTCGCCGACCAGGTTCATGCCGCTCATCAGCGGGCCTTCGATCACCTCGATGGGGCGCGCGCACTGCTGGCGGCACTCTTCGGTGTCCTCGACGATAAAGGCGGTGATGCCCTTGACCAGCGCGTGTTCCAGGCGCTTGTTCACCGGCAGCGAGCGCCATTCCTCGTTTTCCACTTCCTTGGCGGCGCCGTCGCCCTTGTACTTGTCGGCGATGGCCAGCAGCGCCTCGGTGGCGCCGTCGTGGCGGTTGAGCACTACGTCCTCGACCGCGTCGCGCAGCTCCTTGGGGATCTCGTCGTAGATTTCCAGCTGGCCGGCGTTGACGATGCCCATGGTCAGGCCGTTCTGGATCGCGTAGTAGAGGAACACCGAGTGGATCGCCTCGCGCACCGGGTTGTTGCCACGGAAGGAGAACGACACGTTGGACACGCCGCCGGAACTCAGGGCATAGGGCAGCTCGTCGCGGATGTAGGCGCAGGCCTCGATAAAGTCGACCGCGTAGTTGTTGTGCTCCTCGATACCGGTGGCCACGGCGAAGATGTTCGGGTCGAAGATGATGTCTTCCGGCGGGAAGCCCACTTCGTTGACCAGGATGTCGTAGGACCGCTTGCAGATTTCCTTCTTGCGCGCGGCGGTGTCGGCCTGGCCGACCTCGTCGAAGGCCATCACCACCACGGCGGCGCCGTAGCGCTTGCACAGCTTGGCGTGGTGCTTGAACTGCTCGACGCCTTCCTTCATCGAGATGGAGTTGACGATGCCCTTGCCCTGGATGCATTTCAGGCCGGCCTCGATCACCTCCCACTTGGAGGAGTCGATCATGATCGGCACGCGCGAGATGTCCGGCTCGCCGGCGATCAGGTTGAGGAACTTCACCATCGCCGCCTTGGAGTCGAGCATGCCCTCGTCCATGTTGATGTCGATCACCTGGGCGCCGGCTTCCACCTGCTGCAGCGCCACTTCCAGCGCTTCGGTGTAGTTTTCCTCGCGGATCAGTCGGGCGAACTTGGCCGAGCCGGTGATATTGGTGCGCTCACCGACGTTCACGAACAGCGAATTGCGGTCGATGGTGAAGGGCTCCAGGCCCGACAGGCGGCAGGCGCGCGGAATCTCCGGGATCGCCCGCGGCGGGTACTTGGCCACGGCCTCGGCGATGGCCTGGATATGCGCCGGAGTGGTGCCGCAGCAGCCGCCGATGATGTTGAGGAAGCCGCTGGCGGCGAACTCCTCGACCACCGCGGCCATTTCCGCCGGGGTCTCGTCGTACTCGCCGAAGGCGTTGGGCAGGCCGGCGTTGGGGTGAGCCGAGACATGGGTGCCGGCCTTGTTCGACAGCTCTTCCAGGTAGGGGCGCAGGTCGGCGGCGCCGAGGGCGCAGTTCAGGCCCACGGAAATCGGCTTGGCGTGCGCCACCGAGTTCCAGAATGCCTCGGTGGTCTGGCCGGACAGGGTGCGGCCGGAAGCGTCGGTGATGGTGCCGGAAATCATGATCGGCAGCTCGATGCCGAGTTCCTCGAACACGCCCTGCACGGCGAAGATGGCCGCCTTGGCGTTGAGGGTGTCGAAGATGGTCTCGATCAGGATCAGGTCGGCGCCGCCCTCGATCAGGCCGCGGGTGGCCTCGGTGTAGTTCTCCACCAGCTCGTCGAAACTGACGTTGCGGTAGCCGGGATCGTTGACGTCGGGGGAGATCGAGCAGGTGCGGCTGGTCGGGCCGAGGACGCCGGCGACGAAGCGCGGCCTGTCCGGGGTTTCCAGGGTCTTGGCATCGGCCACTTCACGGGCCAGGCGCGCGCCTTCGACGTTCAGCTCGTAGACCAGCGCCTCCATGCCGTAGTCGGCCTGGGACACCTGGGTGGCGTTGAAGGTATTGGTTTCCAGGATGTCGGCGCCGGCATCCAGGTAGGCCTTCTCGATGGCCTGGATCACGTCCGGGCGCGACAGCAGCAGCAGGTCGTTGTTGCCCTTGACGTCGCTCGGCCAGTCGGCGAAGCGCTCGCCGCGATAGTCGGCCTCGTCCAGCTTGTAGCTCTGGATCATGGTGCCCATGCCGCCGTCGAGGATCAGGATGCGCTCCTTCAGGGCTTGCTGGAGGGCGTGGAGGCGGGCGCTGCGATCGGACATGGGAACTACCTGAGCAAAGCGGGAACAAAGGTGCGCGATGATAGCAAAGCTGCAGGGTTCTGGAGTGCCTGCGCCTTTTGCATGAATTGCGCTCATGTTGCAGGCGGCGACATCTGGCTAGAATCGCCGTTATCGTCATCAAGGAAGTTGCCATGCTCAAGCCCGCTGCCCTGTTTGTTCTTTCCTTCGCAGCCGGTCTGGCGCGGGCCGAGCCGATTTCCTACGCGAACGACGTCCAGCCCATCCTCACCCACAAGTGCGTGGCCTGCCACGCCTGTTACGACGCGCCCTGCCAACTCAACCTGGGCAGCGGCGAAGGGCTGATGCGCGGCGCCAGCAAGCAGCCGGTGTACGACGGCACGCGGACCAAGGCGCAAGCCACTTCGCGCCTGTACCTGGATGCCCGCGGCGAGGCCGCCTGGCGCCAGCGCGATTTCCACTCGGTGCTCGGCGACGGGAACGGCCAGGCCGCATTGCTCAAACGCATGCTGGAACTGGGGCACAGCCAACCGCTGGAAGCGGGTGCCAAGCTGCCGGAGGCCCTGGACATCTCCATCAACCGCAGCAACAGCTGCCCGCTGCCCGGCGAGTTCGCCGCCTATGCCAAGAAAAATGCTCACGGCGGCATGCCCTTCGCCGTCGCCGGCCTGAGCGACGCCGAGTACGCCACCCTGCAGCAATGGCTGGAGCAGGGCGCGCCGGTGACAGAGCAGGCCCTGTACCCCAACGCCACCGAGCGTCGGCAGATCGCCGAGTGGGAGGCCTTTCTCAACGCTCCCGGCGCGCGGCAGAACCTGGTGTCGCGCTGGCTCTACGAGCACCTGTTTCTCGCCCATCTGCATGTCGACGGCGGCGAGCCGGGGCATTTCTTCCAGCTGGTGCGCTCGCGCACGCCCAGCGGCCAGGCCATCGATCCGATTGCCACGCGCCGGCCCAACGACGACCCGGGCACCGCGTTCCACTATCGCCTGTGGCCGATCCAGGGCGTCATCGTGCACAAGACCCACATCACCTATCCGCTGAGCAGCGCCAAGCTGGCGCGGGTCAAGGAACTGTTCTTCGCCGAGGACTGGCCGCTGGACGCGGTGCCCGGCTACGGCGCGCAGCGCCGCGCCAACCCCTTCGAGACCTTCGCCGCGATCCCGCCGCGGGCGCGCTACCAGTTCATGCTGGATAACGCCGAGTACTTCGTGCGCACCTTTATTCGCGGCCCGGTGTGCCGCGGACAGATCGCCACCGACGTGATCCGCGACAACTTCTGGACACTGTTCCAGGACCCGCAGCACGACCTCTATATCACCGATGCCGACTATCGTGCCCAGGCCACGCCGCTGCTGGCGATGCCCGGGCAGTTCGACGAGATCGGCGACCTGCCCGGGCTGTGGCGCAATTACCGGGACAAGCGCAACCACTACGAGAACCTGCGCAAGGACGCCTACGCCGACGCGCCGCCGGCCGACTGGGCGCATATCTGGCGCGGCAACGACAACGCGCTGCTGTCGATCTTCCGTCAGCACGACAGCGCCTCGGTGCGCAAGGGGCTGCTCGGCGAGATCCCGCAGACCCTCTGGTGGATGGACTACCCGCTGCTGGAGCGCACCTACTACCAGTTGGTGGTCAATTTCGACGTGTTCGGCAACGTCTCGCACCAGGCGCAGACCCGCCTGTACTTCGATCTGATCCGCAACGGCGCCGAGGTCAACTTCCTCCGCCTGCTGCCGGCCCAGGCGCGCAAGGGCTACCTGGACGACTGGTACCAGAACAGCGGCAAGCTGAAGATGTGGCTGGATTACACCGCGGTCGACCACCGCACGCCCAGCGCGCTGGCGCTGGACGGCGGCGATCCCAAGCGCCAGTTCGCCGAGCAACTGCTGCAGCGCCTGGCCAAGCTCAATGCCCGGCCCGACCCGATCAACCGCTGCACCGGCGCACGCTGCTACCGCGAGGGGCTGGCGGCGGAGCTGCAGCACGCCGAGCAGGCGCTGGCGCGCCTGGCCAGTCGCCCGGCCGGCGGCCTGCGGGTGATCGAGCAACTGCCGGAGGCGACCCTGTTGCGGGTCGAGCTGAGCGACGGCTCGCGCGAGGTCTACAGCCTGCTGCGCAACCGTGCGCACAGCAACGTGGCCTTCATGCTCGGCGAAGAGCTGCGCTACCAGCCGCGCCTGGACAGCCTGACCATCTACCCGGAAGTGCTGAGCAGCTACCCGAACTTCCTGTTCAGCCTCAAGGCCGAGGAGATGGACGCGTTCGTCGCGCAGATGGAGCGCGCCGCCGATGCCAAGGCCTTCGAGCGCATCGTCGAACGCTGGGGCATTCGCCGCAGCCACCCCGAGTTTTGGCGCTATTTCCACGACCTGGCCGAGCATATCCGCGAGACCCAGCCGCTGGAGGCCGGCGTGCTGGACATGAACCGCTACCAGAACCTGTAGCTTGGGCTTCGTCAGCTCGGCACCCACCTGTGGCGACCAACCAATCCCGGCGGTCGCCATAGCTGCAATTAATTCCTACTAATTTGCTTGGGCTTTAACCGCGCAACGCACTGGCGTACACTGCGCCCATGTTTGCGAGGAGTTGCCATGAGCGCCATCACCATTACCCAAGCCGCCGAAGACTACCTGGCCGAGTTGCTGAGCAAGCAGGACACGCCGGGCATCGGCATCCGCGTGTTCATCACCCAGCCGGGCACGTCCTATGCGGAAACCTGCATTGCCTACTGCAAGCCGGGCGAGCAGAAGCCTGAAGACACCGCCGTCGGCCTGGCCAGCTTCACCGCCTGGATCGACGCGGTCAGCGAGCCCTTCCTCGAAGACGCCGTGGTCGACTACGCCACCGACCGCATGGGCGGCCAGCTGACCATCAAGGCGCCGAACGCCAAGGTGCCGATGGTCAACGAGGACAGTCCGCTCAACGAGCGTATCAACTATTACCTGCAGACCGAGATCAACCCCGGCCTGGCCAGCCATGGCGGCCAGGTGACCCTGGTCGACGTGGTCGACGAAGGCATCGCCGTGCTGCAGTTCGGCGGCGGCTGCCAGGGCTGCGGTCAGGCCGACTACACCCTCAAGGAAGGCATCGAGAAGACCCTGCTCGAGCGCATTCCCGAACTCAAGGGCGTGCGCGACGTGACCGACCACAGCAACCGGGAAAACGCCTACTACTGAGGCACCCAGTTGCGAGCCAAATGAAAAGGCGACCCATCGGTCGCCTTTTTGCTGCCTGGCGGGGTGCATCGGCTTAGCCGGCGGCCTCCAGCAGGCCACGCCTGGCCGGCAGCAACATCAGCATGGCCACGCCTGCCAGGGGCAGGATAAT
This sequence comes from Pseudomonas sp. EGD-AK9, assembly GCF_000465935.2. Classification (NCBI taxonomy): domain Bacteria; kingdom Pseudomonadati; phylum Pseudomonadota; class Gammaproteobacteria; order Pseudomonadales; family Pseudomonadaceae; genus Pseudomonas; species Pseudomonas sp. EGD-AK9. The sequence goes on along the minus strand of NZ_AVOF01000196.1, from coordinate 14,635 downwards.
CAGGTTGATCGCGTCCCAGCCAAGGCCACTGATCAGCGCGCCGGCGGTGAACGCGGCACAGGCCGCCATCAGGCCGTTGAGCAATTCCATCAAGCCCTGGGCCTGGCCACGTTCCGTGTCGCTGTGGCCTTCGGCCAGCAGGGTAGTGCCGGCGACCAGCATCAGGTTCCAGCCCAGCCCGAGCAGCAGCGAGCTGAGCAGAAAGTGCAACTGCTGCAGGCCGGCCAAGGCTATGGCGGCACTTGCCAGCAGTATCACCCCGCCCAGCACGGCTACCCGCCGGCTGCCGAGGCGATCCACCAAGGGGCCCGCCAGAAAGGCCGGGAGGAACATGCCGAGCATGTGCCATTGAATCACCTGGGCGCTGCTGGCCAGGCCAAATCCGCAAAGGTTCATGGCCAGGGGCGTGGCATTCATCACCAAGACCATCAGCCCATTGCCAATCGCCGTGGTGGCGATCGCCGCGCGTACCACCGGGCGGCGCAGCAGCAGTCTCAGCTCACCGAGGCCAGCCTTGGCCCGGCGCGGTGCAGTGCCCTCCGGTAGCTTCATCATCAGTAACGCAGCGAGCGCTGCCAGGATCGCGATCAGCAGGTAGGCACCGACAAAAGGCGTGCTCAGGGCGGAGCGCGCCCACAGCGTCATACTCGGTACCAGCACGGCCGCCAGTACGCCGCCGCCAATCACATAGGCACTGGCGCGGCCCTTGTGCGCCTCTTCGGCGGCCTCCAACGCGGCAAAGCGGTAGTACATCGCCGACGCCTGATAGACGCCAATGGGCAGTGCACCCAGGCAGAACAGGGCGAAATCGGCCAGCCAGACGCCCAGTGCACTGAGCAACCCGCCCACCACGCCGGCACCGGCGCCGAGCAGCAAGCCGGGGCGACGACCATGGCGCTGCATAAACAGCGACAAGGGTTGTACGGCGAACAAGTTGCCCAGCATCCACAAGCCCAGTGGCAGGGTCGCCAGGGCATTCAAGGGGGCCAGTTGCAGCCCCACCAGCGCGGTCAGGGTGATCCCGATCATCGAGCAGGACCAATACAGTGCCTGGCCGGCAAACAGTATGCGGATCGAAGGGTTACGTATCAGCAGCATCAGCTGGCTCCAGATAACAGCTAGGGTCTCGAGGTATCTTGCTTCTAGTCACAGTCGGCGGACTTGAGCACCCGCTGACAGGAGGCCGGGAAACGCTCCAGCTTTTCGGCTGGACGGATCGGTCGCCTGACCAGTTCGCCGCCACAGTTCGGGCAGCTGCCGTGCAGAACCCGCTCATTGCAGGCACTGCAGAAGGTGCATTCGAAGGAGCAGATCAGTGCGTCCAGGCTGTCGGCCGGCAGGTCGCAGTCACAGCATTCGCAGTTGGGGCGCAGCTCAAGCATGGGCGTTCTCCTGGGTGGTTCGGCCGAAGCGTTGCAGGTAGTCCTGCGGGCTGACGGCCAGGTGTTTGTGAAAGCTGCGCCGCAGGTTCTCGGCATGACCGAAGCCGGTCAGGCGCGCCACCGTGGCGATCGAGGCCTGAGCGTCCTGCAGCAGGTTGCGTGCGGCCTCCAGGCGGACGCGCTCGACGTAGCGGCCCGGCCCCATGCCCAGTTCCTGGCTGAACACCCGCGACAGGGTGCGCGGGGTCATGCGTGCCTGGGCGGCGAGCGCCTCGAGCGACAGGTCGTCGCCGAGGTGGGTGGGGATCCATTCGAGCAGGGTCGCCAGGCGCGGCACGCGGCTTGGCTCCGGGCTGAGCAGGGCGCTGAACTGTGCCTGTCCTCCGGGCCGGCGCAGGAACATTACCAGGCGGCGAGCGACCGCCAGGGCCAGGGCCCGCCCCAGATCGGCCTCCACCAGCGCCAGGGCCAGGTCGATACCGGCGGTGACCCCGGCGGAGGTGAAGAGGTGCGCGGCACCGCCCAGGTCGTGCGGGTCATAGGTGTGCAGGCAGTCGCCCAGCACCTCCACCTCTGGATAGCCCTGACGCAGGGTCTCCACGTCGGCCCAGTGGGTGGTGGCGCGGCGCCCGTCGAGCAGTCCGGCGGCGGCGAGGATCAGTGCGCCGGAGCAAACCGAACCGAGCCGGCGCACGCGCGGCTCGTTCTCGCGCAGCCAGGCCAGCAGCGGCGCATTGGCGCATTGCCGGCTTTCGCCCAGACCGCCGGGAACCAGCAGGGTATCCAGGGTGGCGCCGTCGAGCTGGCGCCAGCTGCCGTCGGCCACCAGCTGGAAACCGGCGGAGGTGTTCACTGGGCCGGCCTCGTCGGCCAGCAGGCGAATGCGGTAGCAGGGTGGCAGGCCCTGGCGCTGGCGTTCGACGTTGGCCGAGGCGAATACCTGCAACGGCCCGCTGACGTCCAGGCTCATGACGTCGGGGTAGATCAGGCAGGCGATGGTTCTGAGCGCATCCATGAGGGCCTCCTAGGGAATTGGAGGCAGTCTGCGCCGGCAGGATCATGGCAACAAGGACAATAAGCCCACAGATATTGCCAAGGGATAGCAAAACTCAGGGGGCGCCGGGCGGCGCCCCGAACGGGCTTACTCCGGCATGCTCCAGGGCGCCAGGTCGAAGCCTTGGCGACGCAGTTCCTCGCGGGAGCGCTGCAGGGCATCGGCCAGTTGTTGCGGGTCGCTGTAGGTGGCGCTGGACAGCTGGGTGCGACCGAGCAGGCGGGTGCTGGTGCGGTCGATGACGCTGATGCTGACGACGCCGGTGCCGTCCTGCTGGGCCCAGGCCACGCACTGGAACGGGCGGAAGGCGCGATCGGCAATCAGCAGGGCTTCGTTAAAACGCAGCGGGGTGTTCATGGGGGCGGTTTCTCCGAGTTGATCCCAGCAATAATGGCGGCCAGCGGTTTATTGAGTTGGCCTATCAAAGCTGTTGATGAACGCAGTCGACCTATAAGTCACACGGTACCGAAAAAAGTTTTAACGCAGTTCGCAAAAGTGTCCGGTAAAGAAGTTTCAACGTCGCGCCCTTTACAACTTTCTGCCGCGAAAGTTCCTTTTTCCTGTTTCGCTCTACCGGCTGCAGGCCCGGAACCGCGCGCCCTGTGGCTCAGGGCGCAGCATTGCGTTGATGGCGATAAGCGCTCACCGCCTCATATACCGCCTGGCGCAAACGGTTGATACCGCCAATCGGCCGATGTTCCGGCAGGGCATGCCAGGGATTGAAGGACAAATTGTCGCAGAACAGATTCTGTTCGCGACTATCGAAGTCCTGGGCCGGCACGCTGATACGTGCCACGCTTTCGAATGGCGCGATCTTTTCGTCCCACTCGACGCTGGTGTCTTCGATGGGCATGTAGTACTGCGGATTCTGCCTTTGCACCTGCAGTTCGAAGCAGACCGGCGCGCGATCCAGCGACAGTTGCTGGTACAGCGCGTTGCGCAGGAAGTTGGGCAGGGCGCTGTTCTGCTCCGGCAGTTGGTAGGGTGGACAGTGCTGTGGCGCCGGCACCACCCGGTACTTGATGTTGTGCGGGCCGAGCTTGAACGGCGCGATGGAGTTGTAGGTGGTCGCCACCGGGCTTTCCGGCGCCGGCGCCAGGGTTCTCAGGGCGATGATCAGGTGGCGGATTTCCCAGCTGCGCGGATCCCAGCTGGGCAGGAAGGCCAGCACCTTCTTGCCGTCGGCCTGGGCGGCGAAGTTGCTGCGGTATTCGGCCACGTCGCGCACGAAGAACACCGGATGGTTGAACATCACGAAGTCCTGTTCGCCGGCATGCGCGGGGCTTTTCATCAGCTTCTCGCCTGGTACCTCGAGCAGCTTGATGGCCATGCCGCGGGCATCGCGGGCGCGGTCGAACTGCGGGTAGGCGTTGCCGTTGGACAGGCGCATCCAGGCTTGCCAAGTGTGCCCCGGCTCGCTGAATACGCCATGACGCAAGCTCTCGTCCAGATCGTCCAGCACCCGCACTTCGGCCTTGACACAGCCATGTGCCTTGGCGTGGGCATCGCGCAGTACACGGGTGTTGTCGCGGTGCTGTTCGACGATGCGCACGGCGTCTTCGATGATCAGTCGGGTCAGCGCCGCTTCGTCCGGCGGAATCTGTTCTTCGCTGGAGACCGGGCCGGAGAATTTCCAGGCGTAATAGAGTTCACCCAGCGCCCAGGCGAGGCCGGCGAGGATGAGCAGCAGGGCCAGCAGCCGGCCGAACAGACGGCAGAACCACAGCCAGAGCGTTTCGAGCATCGGATGTCTTCCTTCAGTCGGGTTCAGTTCAGGCCCGCGCACTCGGGCCCCGGTGTCCAGGTCTTGGCCGGCACGTTGCTGAGCTGGCTTTCCAGTTCGGCGTTGCCGAGCACCTTGAGGTACTCGATCAGCGCCAGGCGTTCCTCCGGCGCCAGGGCGCGACCGATCACCCCCTGCTGGCGGCAGCCGTCGCGGAACTCGTGGCCGCCGTTGCCGTTGCCGGTGATGCGGGTGTCGAACAGGAAACCGCCGGGGAAAGGTTCGCTGCGGTAGCCGACGCGCACCGGGTCGAACTCGAAGTTGCCGACCCAGAACTGCGTCTGCCGTTCGTACACCGGCGACAGCAGCTCGAACAGGTTGGCCACCGAGCCGTTGTGCAGGAAGGGCGGGGTGGCCCAGATGCCGTCCAGCGGACGGGCCTTGTAGCCGCGCTTCTCCTGCACGCCGATGGACAGCCCATAGCCGTCCATGCGCCAGCGCTGGCGCGGGGAGATGCCGGCGTCCTGATAGGCGCGGTTTTCCACGTAGGCGGTGATATAGGCCAGGCCCTTGGCGCTGGAGATGCGTTTGAAGTCGACCTCGTCGAGGCTGGCGCCGAACAGCTGGACGTCCAGCCGCGACAGCTCGGCCTTGGTCCAGCCCAGGCGGCTGATGTCGAAGCGGTGGTCGGCGATGTTGTCGGCGGTGGTCGGGTCGGTGCCGACGATGGCAGTCGGCACGATGCGCATCTTCCATTCCGGGTCGCGCGCCGGCGCCAGGCGCTGGTCGCGCGGCTTCGGATCGGGGGCGTGGCAGTAGGCGCAGTTTTCCGTGTACAGCGCCTTGCCGCGACTGGCCAGCGGCAGGTCGAGCTGGCCGAAGACGGCCTGCGGCCACTTCGGCGGCTGCAGTTTCTTCAGGGTTTCTTCCAGGGTATGCAGGTCGTGCAGGCGCACACTGGAGGCATAGCGCTCGGCCTCGGCGACGCCGTGGCCTTGCTCGTCGAGCAGATGCAGGCTGGCGCCGACGCCCAGCGCCTCACCGACGTTGCGCGCCATCGGTTGCATCGCCGAGCCGTTCCACTGCACCCAGTCGAACTTCCAGATGTCCCACAGCTGTGGGTAGCTCACCGGGGCATTGGCGATGCGGTAGTTGGCCTCGTCGAGGGCGTCACCGAACACGGTATTGGCGATGCGACCGAAGGCATCGGTGCGGCCGAAGCCTTCCTCGGTGGGATACAGGCCGCGGTGCCAGTCGTTCTTCGCCGTGGCCAGCAGGCGATCGAGCACCTGCTTGAAGTCCTTGCGCAGTTCGTCGCGCCCCTGCGGGTACTGCTCGCCGAGCACTTCGCGGGCGAAGCGGCGGAACTTCAGCGGGTTGTAGTAGGTGAAGGCCATGCTCATGCCCAGGGCCTGGCCGAAGCCGCCGCCGCGCAGGGTCGGCACGGTGGAGGCCAGCGAGTGCAAGGCGGCGCCGCCGTCGATGCGCACCGCCTGGCCCTGGTAACGCAGCTCTCCGGTGTGGCAGGCGGCGCAGCTGATGTCGAGGAAGTGCTCGCCGCTTTCGTCGTCCTGGTGGCGGGCGAAACCCACCGGCAGGTTGCCGGGGTTGAGGGGCGTGGCGCGCTGGTTCGGGTCGGTGAGAAAACCGAAGCGGGCGAGGTATTCGGGGCGGGCGAACTTGGCGCTGCCGAAGGGCATTTCCAGGGCGTTGAACCAGTCGTAGCGTAGGCCTTTTACCGTGGTGCCCTGGGGTGTGTAGTAGTAGGTCTGACGTTCCTCGTCGCTCCATTGTTCGAGGTAATGCAGCTGGCTGGGTTGTTCGAAGGTCGGCAGGTTGGGGTTGGCGATGTAGTAAAGCACCACCGCCAGGCCGATCAGCGCCAGCAACAGGATGAGTTTCAGGGTACGACGGAGCAGACGCATCAGAGACTTCCTTGTGGCGTTCTTATTAATGGGCTTGTTATGCCAATACCGCAGGCGCTTGGCAAGTTGCCATCTTGACGGCTAAGAGAAGTTCGCCATAACCAGCCAGAACAAGTGATATAGAGAAATGTTCCAAGTGACGTCAAAGTTCTTGCTAGCGTTACAACTATGCGCGCCAAATCATTGTTTTTATTGGGATTACAAAATAATGGCGCCAAGGATGGGATATGTTGGAGGCTGTATCCGTCGCATCCCGCCAGTTGCTGGTGATCGACCCTTGTGACGAGTGCGAACGTCTGCTGCAGCATGTGCAGGCCGCCGGCTGGGCGCTGCGCCGCTGCCGCCTGGACGAGTGCGGCAGCCTGCACGGCGATGTCCTGCTGATCCGCCTGGGCGAGGCGTTGCTGCAACAGCCGCAGGCACTGCAGGCGCTGTTGCGGCGTAGCGCCGCCAGTTGCGTCGCCTTGCTCGATGGGCCGGGCCCGGCGCGGGCCGAGGTCGCCGAACTGATCGGCGAATGGTTCTTCGCCGCCCATGCGCTGCCGTGCGAGGCCGAGGCGCTGCTCGAGTCGCTGGCGCAGGCGCAGGCCACCACGCGCCTGCGCAGCCTGCAGGGCGAGCGCCATCCCCGTCAGTTTCTCGGCAACAGCAGCCAGACCCGCGCGCTTCGTAAGCAGATAGAGCGCTGCGCCGGGCTGGAGGTGCCGCTGTTGCTCACTGGCGAACGCGGCAGCGGCAAGGCCCTGCTGGCGCGCCTGCTGCACGAGCGCTCGGCGCGCGCCGGCAAGCGCTATCTGCGTTTCGACTGTGCCGCGCCCCCCGCCGCACATCTCGAGGCCCGCTTGTTCGGCACAGGGGGTGCCCTGGCCGTGGCGGCGGCCGGCACCCTGGTGCTGGAGGATGTCGCCGCGCTCGACGGTGCCGGGCAGCGCCGCTTGCTGCAGCACCTGCAGGCGCATCCGGGCCTGCACCTGCTGACCATCAGCCGCGGCGAACTGGAGGCGGCGGTGCGCCAGGGCCGCTTGCGTGACGACCTGTACCGCCTGCTGGCCAGCCAGCAGCTGCAGACCACGCCGCTGCGCGAGCAACGCGGCGACCTGCTGCTGCTGGCCGAGTATTTCGCCAAGGTCTATGGCGCGGTCATCGGTCGGCGCCATCGGCGGTTCAGCGATGAGGCGATCGACGCCATGGCCGAGCACCTGTGGCCGGGCAACGTGCGCGAGCTGCGCAACCGGGTGGTGCGCGCCCTGGTGCTGGCACAGGGGCGGCAGATCCTTGCCCGCGATCTTGGCCTGGAGCCGGGGCAGGGGCAGAGCACGGCGGTCGCCACCCTGGCCGACTACATCCTGCGCGCCGAGCGCCAGGCGCTCAACGACGTGCTGGCGCGCTACACCAACAATATGAGCCAGGCGGCGCGCAGCCTGGGCATTTCCCGCCCGACTTTCTATCGGCTGTTGCACAAGCACCGCCTGCGCTGAGCCGCCACGGCTGTATCGCTGGCGAAACACTGCTAAGGTGCACGGCGCACCATCTTGCCAAGGAGATCGCCATGCACCCGTTCGACGCCGAGAAACCGCCGCAACTGGCCATGCTGCTGGGCTATGCCGGGCTGGTGCCCTTCGTCAGCGGGGCTTTGGGGATCTGGGTGATCCCGCTGGGCTGGCGGCCCTTCGTGCTGGCGGCACTGCTGGATTTTGCCGCGGTGATCCTCGCCTTCATGGGCGCGATCCACTGGGGCCTGGCGATGCGCGCGGAGGAGACCGACGAGAATGCCCAGCTGCAACTGGGCCTGTCGGTGATTCCGCCTTTGCTCGGCTGGGCCGCGCTGGCCAGCGGGCTGCCCATGGCCCTGGCGCTGCCGATCTTCCTCTTGGCCTTTATCGGCCTCTATCTGGCCGACCTGCACGCGGTCAAGGTGGGGCTGGCGCCGCAGTGGTATCCGGCGCTGCGCACGCCGTTGACCCTGGTGGTCTGCGCCAGCCTGCTACTGGCCTGGGCCAGCGTGCTGATCCGCTGAGTCCAGCAGCGCCTCGACCCGTTCCAACGCGGCCTGGCGGCGTTGCGGCCAATCGCCGGACAGCTCCCAGAATGGCTGGCGGTTGTCCACCAGCCACTGCCGGCAGGCGCGCTGGAAGGCCAGGCGCTCGTCCAGCTGCGGCTGGCAGCGTTGGCCGTCGTCGACCCAGGGCACGCCCTGCGGGTCGAGCAGCAGGTGCAGGTCGTAGCGGCGCGCGCGCAGTTCGTGTTCCAGCCACGGCGGGCAGTCGCCGAACAGGCAGCGGCTCCACAGCAGGTTGCTCAGCAGGTGGGTGTCGAGGATCAGCAGCATCGGGCGCTCGGCCCGCGCGGCATCCTCCCAGGCCAGTTGGCCGCGGGCGATGGCCGGGATATCGGCGTAGCAGGTGTCGCGCCGCTCCCGCTCGATGAAATGGCGCACGTACTCGCCCACCAGCAGGCCGCCGAAGCGTGCCTGGATCTCGGTCGCCAACCAGCTCTTGCCGCTGGATTCGGGACCGGTCAACACCAGCACCTTCAAGTGCTGGCCCACAGCGCCGGGGCGCGGCGCCAGCTCAGCCAGCCGCTGACAGCCAGCGCGGTGAAGGCGGCGTACAGGCCGGCGGTCAGGTACAGCGCGCTGTGCAGGAAGAAGGCGACGTAGCACAGGTCCACGACTATCCACAGCGCCCAGCACTGCAGACGCTTCTGCGCCATCCACAGCTGGGCGATCAGGCTGAAGGCGGTGAGCGTGGCGTCCAACCAGGGCGAACTGGCGTCGGTGTGGGTGGCCATCAGGTAGCCGAGCAGCAGAGCGCCGCCGGCGCCGGCGCTCAGTCCCGCGGCCAGGCCGGCAACACTGAGGCTGCTGACCTGACGCCCGTCGTGATGCTCGCCGCCGCGGGTCCATTGCCACCAGCCGTACAGCTGCAGGCCGGCGAACAGCAGCTGCAGCAGCAGATTGGAATACAGCCGCCAGTCGAAGAACAGCCAGGCATAGAGCAGCACCATGACCAGGCCGATGGGCCAGCACCAGGGGTTCTGCCGTACCGTTAGCCAGACCGCGACGATGCCGAGACCGGCGGCGATGAGTTCGAGCCAGGACATCCAAGCTACTCGAGAGGGAAAGGGGGAGCGATTGTAGCGATCCGCCTGGCGTTCAGCACGCCAGGGTATCGGCCAGGCGATAGAGCATCAGCAGCTTGCGGGTGATGGTCTGCTGGATGTCCTCGCGTTCGAAGCTGGACAGCCGCGGCAGGCGCGCCAGTTGCAGGCGGTGCAGGTGGATATAGGGCATCTGCTGATCGAATTCGCGCAGATCGCCCTTGATCAGCACCGGCAGGAACACATCGCCGACCTTCTTCTGGTTGCTGATGATCTGCGCCAGCGCCGGCTTGAAGGCCATGGTCTTGGGCGCCGGGCCGCCGTCCTTGAGCTGGGTGCCGAGCAGCAGGCCGGGTTTGCCCAGCACCTGGCCCGGCAGCACGCACAGGCCGGTCTTGCGTATGGCCTGGCTGTCGATGCCGTGCAGGGTGTCGTGGAAGGCGTAGGGGTTGGGCAGCACCACCATCTTGCGCCCGAGGTCGCTGGGGAAATGCAGGCTGTAGTTGGTGTACAGCTGGCCCACCGACTCGGAGTAGACGCACAGGCGGTTCTCGAACAGCTTGATGAAGCGCTCGGCCAGCTCGCGGCGGCCCATGCTGTCCAGGTCCCAGATCAGGTCCTGGTTCTGCGGCCGACTGAAGTCGACCTCCTGATGCTCCATGTTGCTCATGCTTGCCTCATACGCGGAACTGCCCCAGTAGGCGGCCCAACTGGTCGGCCAGCTGCTTCAGGTGCTGGCTGGCGGCGCTGGACTGCTCGGCGGCCGCGGCGGTGTTGTGCGCCAGGCCGGCGGTCTGGGTGACGTTCTGGTTGATGTCTTCCACCACATGCGACTGCTCCAGGGTGGCGCTGGCGATCGAGGCGTTGAGCCCGGTCAGGTTGCGTAGCGATTGTGCGATCTGCGCCAGGCTTTGACCAGCCTGGCTGGCCTGTTCCACGGTCAGTTGTGAGGCGCGGCTGCTTTCGTGGATGACCTTGACCGCCGCCTCGGAGTTGCCCTGCAGGCGTTCGATCATGCCCTGGATTTCCGCCGTCGACTGCTGGGTGCGCTGCGCCAGCAGGCGCACCTCGTCGGCTACCACGGCGAAGCCGCGGCCCTGTTCGCCGGCCCGCGCCGCCTCGATGGCGGCGTTGAGCGCGAGCAGGTTGGTCTGCTCGGCGATCGAGCGGATCACCTCGAGCACGCTGCCGATCTGCGTGCTTTCGCTGGCCAGCGACTGGATCACCGCCACCGCCTTGTCGATGGTGGCCGATAGCTGGTCGATCTGGCGCAGGCTGGCCTCGATGTTCTGCTGGCCCTGAATGGCCTGTTCCTCGGCGGCGTGCACCTCGCTGGAGGCGTGCTCGGCGTTCTTCGCCACGTCCTGTACGCCGTAGGTCACCTGGTTGACCGCTGTGGCCACCAGCTCCATCTGCTGCGCCTGCTGCTGGCTGTGCTGTTGCGCCTCGCTGGAAATGTCGCCGAGCGAGCGCGCGGCCTGATCCAGCGAGCCGGCCGAGTCGAGCAGCTGGCGGATGACGCCGCGCAGCTTGTCGGTGAAGGCGTTGAAATGGCTGGCCAGGGCGGTCAGCTCATCGCGCCCGTGGGTATCGAGGTTGCGCGTCAGGTCGCCTTCGCCGCTGGCGATATTGGCCATGGCGTCCACCGCGGCCTGCAGCGGCTGGGCGATGCTGCGGGCGATCAGCAACACTAGGGCGGCGAGCATCAGGGTGATCAGCAGACCGATGCCCAGGGCGCGCAGGGCCTGTTCCTTGAACACCGCCTGGACGTCGTCGACATAGACGCCGGAGCCGATGATCCAGCCCCAGGGCTGGAACAGTTCGACATAGGAAATCTTCGGCACCGGCTCGCTGGCGCCCGGCTTGGGCCAGCGGTAGTCGACCTGGCCGGCGCCCTGGCTGCGGGTGACGGCCACCATCTCGTTGAACAGCGCCTTGCCGTCCGGATCCTTGAAGCCGGAGAGGTTCTGCCCCTCCAGCTTGGGGTTGGTCGGGTGCATGATCATCACCGGGGTCTGGTCGTTGATCCAGAAGTACTCCTGGCCGGCGTAGCGCAGCCCGCGGATCAGCTCCATGGCCTGTTTCTGCGCGTCCTCGCGGCTCAGGCTGCCGGCGCTTTCCAGGCCGTGGTAGTGCTTGAGGATGCCGGCGGCGCTCTGCACCACGTGCTCGGTCTTTTCCGCCTTGCCGGCATACAGGTCGAGATTGATCTGGCGCAGCATATAGGCGCCGAGCAGGATCAGGGTCAGGATGGCCAGCGCCAGGATCAGCCACAGGCGCCGGCTGATGGGAAGACTACGTAAGCTGTTCATGGACGAGTTCCTGATTCTTGTTGTTGTCGGGCCCGAAGCGGCCTGGCCGGGCGGTGCGAACTGCCGGTCACGGCGAGGCATTCTTTACTCTAGTTGTCTGATAGCATTTCGGCCGCTCGGCGCAGAACCTGAGTTTGCATCGGGCTAGAGGAGACGGGGAACCTCTAGGGCGCCTCCGCGTCCCAGGCACGACACAGTGCTTCGACTGTACCGATTTATCGACTTTGTGCGGCGTTCGCCGCGATGTTTTGGGGGAAGAGAATGGACATCTGGACGGCCATGAAGGCCTTGATTCTGGGCATAGTGGAAGGGCTGACCGAGTTCCTGCCGATTTCCAGTACCGGACACCTGATCGTGGTCGGCGACCTGCTGGACTTCAACGGCGAGACCGCCACCGCGTTCAAGATCATCATCCAGTTGGGCGCCATCCTCGCGGTGATGTGGGAGTTTCGCCAGAGGATCTTCGACGTGGTGTGCGGGCTGCCGAGCGAGCCGCAGGCGCAACGCTTCACCTTCAACCTGCTGCTGGCCTTCATTCCGGCGGTGATCCTCGGTCTGGCCTTCGCCGATCTCATCGAGCACTGGCTGTTCAACCCCATCACCGTGGCCACTGCCTTGATAGTAGGCGGCATCGTGATGATCTGGGCAGAGAAGCGCGAGCACGAGATCAAGGCCGAAACGGTCGACGACATGACCTGGAGCCTGGCCCTCAAGGTCGGCTTCGCCCAATGCCTGGCGCTGATTCCCGGCACTTCCCGCTCCGGCGCCACCATCATCGGTGGACTGGTGTTCGGCCTGTCACGCAAGGCGGCCACCGAGTTTTCCTTCTTCCTGGCCATGCCGACCATGGTCGCCGCGACCGTCTACTCCCTGTTCAAGTATCGCGACATCCTGCAACTGAGCGACCTGCCCACCTTTGCCATTGGCTTCGTCACCACCTTTATCGTGGCGATGTTCACCGTGCGGGCATTGCTCAAGTTCATCGCCAACCACAGCTACGCTCTGTTCGCCTGGTACCGCATTGGCTTCGGTCTGCTGATCCTCGCCACCTGGCAACTGCAACTGATCGACTGGAGCACCGCGCAGGGATGATGGCCAAGGAGCGCGCGGGGCGCCTCACCAGCTGGAACGACGACAAGGGCTTCGGCTTTATCCAGCCGCAGGGCGGCGGCGCCGAGGTGTTCGCGCATATTTCGGCGATGCGCGGTGAGCGGCGCCCGCAAGTCGGCGACAGCCTGTTCTATGTCGAGGGGCGCGATACCCGCGGCCGGCCGCGGGCCGAGCATATGCGCCTGGCGGGCTCACCGAGTCTGGACCGGCCGGCGATCCGCCGCCAACCCAGGGCGCCGCGCCAGCCTGCAGGGGCGCGGGAGGCGCGCGGCGCGGCTCTAGGCGTTCGCAATCCGGGGCTGAAGCTCGTGCTGTTCGCGGCGCTCTGCGCGTTACCGCTACTGGGGGCCCTGCAGCTGCTCGGCGCCGGGCTGCTGTGGGTGTTGCCGCTGTATCTGGCGGCCAGTCTGCTTGGCTTGCTGCTGTACTGGCTGGATAAACGCAGCGCCCAGGGCGGCGGCCGGCGCACTCCGGAAAACACCCTGCACCTGGTGGAACTGGCCGGCGGCTGGCCCGGTGCGCTGCTGGCGCAACAGTTCCTGCGCCACAAGACGCGCAAGGCTTCCTACCAGACGGTGTTCTGGCTGATCGTCGCCGCTCATCAGGCGTTCTGGCTCGATTGGCTGCTGCTCGATGGCGCCTATATCGCCCGCCATTTACCGCTGTTCGTCCAGTAGCAGCCCCGGCTGCAGACGTTTGGCCAGCTTGCGCACCACCAACTGGTGCGAGCGGGTGAGCAACCGCCGCAGTTCGGCTTCGCCCAGCGGCGGCTGCCGCCCGCTCATGCTGATCCAGTGTGCCCGCGCCAGGTACGGGGCCGGGCGGATGCCGGGGCGGTCGACGAAGCCGAGGAACAGGTCGCCGTCCACCTTGAACGCCAGGTCTTCGCCGAGAAAATCGAGGATGGCGAACATCTTGTTGCCGGCCACCGAAAATACCCGGTTGCGGCCCCACTTGAGGTCTTCGCGGGCGCCGGGCAGGGCCAGACAGAAGGCGGCGATCTGATCGGAGGTCATTTCCGGCTCCAGGGCGGTTGGCGGAGGACTAAGCTGGCAAGTCTATCCACCCACCAGGGAGTGCACCATGTCGCTGTCCATGTACCACGTTTCGATTCCGGTTCTCCTGCGCATGCTCGGCAATCTTGCGGCGATTCTCGACAAGGCCGAGCAGCATGCCCACGACCACAAGATCGCCGCCGAGGTGCTGCTGAGCGCCCGCCTGGCGCCGGACATGTACCCGCTGACCCGCCAGGTGCAGATCGCCAGCGACGCGGTCAAGGGCTGTGCGGCGCGTCTGGCGGGGATCGAGGTGCCCAGCTTCGCCGACACCGAGAGCAGCTTCGCCGAGCTGCAGGCGCGCATCGGCAAGACCTGCGACTTTCTGCGCAGCGTCAGCCCGCAGCAGCTCGATGGCAGCGAAAGCCGCGCCGTCAGCCTGAGTTTTCCCGGCCTGGAACTGCGCTTCAGCGGTCAGGACTATCTGCTCAATTTCGTCCTGCCCAACTTCTATTTCCACCTCAGCATCGCCTACGCCATCCTGCGCCATAACGGCGTGCCGCTGGGCAAAATGGATTATCTCGGTCACCCCTGAGGCATCCTGTATCTGCAGTGGCGGCGCGCCCCACGGCCATGCCTTCATCGGCAAAAAAAAGCCCCAGGGTAAGGAGCCAACACCCTGGGGCCGGAGCGACTGGCGGTTGCCGGTCGGGAGAGAGGAAAGCGTCAGGCCTGTGGTTGCCAGCCGCCGCCGAGCGCCTTGTAGATGGCGACTATGCCGCTGTACAGCTCGACCTCGGCCAGCGCCTGGGCGTCTTCGGCGGCCAGGCGCTCGCGTTCGGCGTCCAGCAGCACGAGGAAATCCACCGTGCCTTCGCGGTAGCGGATCGCCGCCTGCTCGGCGGCGGCGCGGCTGGCCTCGGCCTGGCGCAGCAGCGAGAGCAGGCGCTGCTGACGCTTGGCGTAGTCGCTGAAGGCGTTTTCCGATTCTTCCAGGGCCAGCAGCACCTGCTGCTCGTACTGCGCCAGGGCGCC
>NZ_AVOF01000195.1:0-6359 GCF_000465935.2 Pseudomonas sp. EGD-AK9 | reverse complement strand
GCCGGCGATGCGCTGCAGGCCGAGCACCGCCTGCTGGCCGCGAGCCTGGCCTGGCAGGCACTGCGTGGCGCACGCCCCTGGCGCCCGGCGTTCAGCGAGGAACAGGCCGCGCGGTTGTTGCAGGACGAGGCGCAGCAGGGCCGCTTCGACCCGCTTGCCTGCCAGGCGGTGATCGCCGCGGCGCGCGGCGAGCAACGGCCAATGGCTGCCAGGGCGGGCAACGGCCTTTTGAGCGAACGCGAGACGCAAATTCTGCGGCGCATCAGCGTCGGGGCGAGCAACAAGGAAGTGGCGCGCGACCTGGGCATCAGCCCGAGCACGGTGCGCACCCACGTCGAGAGCCTGTTCCGCAAGCTGCAATGCTCCACCCGCGCCGCCGCGACGCTGAAGGCGCTGACCCTGGGAGTGATCTGAGCCCCTGTGGAGCCGCCGCCCGAACAAAAGAAAAGGCCCCAGGTTTGCACCTGGGGCCTTTGGTATCTGGCGCATCCGGCGGGATTCGAACCCACGACCCCTGCCTTCGGAGGGCAGTACTCTATCCAGCTGAGCTACGGATGCGTTGCGGGGCGCAATCATACGCATCTCGGCCTTGGGCGTCCATGCCCGCCCCGTTCGCGATATCGAACGCAGGTGCAGAAACCGTCGGTGCCTGTGCCGGCGCATTATGGCGTTGAATATTTCGTTAATTTTTTCGAACAGGCTCTTGCCCTTTACCCCCTTCGACCCTAGGATTCGTTTGAGATTTCAAACGGGCTGCTGGCTTATCCGGAACAACCGGCCTGGCGGCGGCTCTGAATCCTTGCGACAGGCGCCTGCGGCGCTTTCCGGGCCTTGCCCACGACTCCAACGAGCACACGCCGACGCCTGGGTGTCGGGACTGAAGGAGACTGCCATGCAACTGAAAGACACCCAGCTGTTCCGCCAGCAGGCCTATATCGACGGCCAGTGGCTGGACGCCGACAGCGGCCAGACCATCGCGGTGAACAACCCGGCCACCGGCGAGATCATCGGCCACGTGCCGAAGATGGGCCGCGCCGAGACCCGTCGCGCCGTCGAGGCTGCCGAGAAGGCGTTGCCGGCCTGGCGCGCGCTGACCGCCAAGGAGCGGGCGAACAAGCTGCGCCGCTGGTTCGAGCTGCTGATGGAGAACCAGGACGACCTCGGCCGCCTGATGACCCTGGAGCAGGGCAAGCCGCTGGCCGAGGCCAAGGGCGAGATCGCCTATGCAGCCTCCTTTATCGAGTGGTTCGCCGAGGAAGCCAAGCGCGTCTACGGCGACGTGATTCCCGGCCACCAGCCGGACAAGCGCCTGATCGTGATCAAGCAGCCGATCGGCGTCACCGCGGCCATCACCCCGTGGAACTTCCCCGCCGCGATGATCACCCGCAAGGCCGGCCCGGCCCTGGCCGCCGGCTGCACCATGGTGATCAAGCCGGCCTCGCAGACGCCGTTCTCCGCCCTGGCCCTGGTCGAGCTGGCCGAGCGCGCCGGCATCCCGAAAGGCGTGCTCAGCGTGGTCACCGGCAGCGCCGGCGAAGTCGGCGGCGAGCTGACCAGCAACCCCATCGTGCGCAAGCTCTCCTTCACCGGCTCGACCGAGATCGGTCGCCAGCTGATGGCCGAATGCGCCCAGGACATCAAGAAGGTGTCGCTGGAGCTGGGCGGCAACGCGCCGTTCATCGTCTTCGACGACGCGGATCTGGACGCCGCGGTGGAAGGCGCGCTGATCTCCAAGTACCGCAACAACGGCCAGACCTGCGTCTGCGCCAACCGCATCTACGTGCAGGACGGCGTCTACGATGCCTTCGCCGAGAAGCTGATCGCCGCCGTGGGCAAACTGAAGATCGGCAACGGTCTGGAAGACGGCACCACCACCGGCCCGCTGATCGACGGCAAGGCCGTGGCCAAGGTGCAGGAACACATCGAGGACGCCGTAGGCAAAGGCGCCAAACTGGCCCTGGGCGGCAAGCCGCACGCCCTCGGTGGCACCTTCTTCGAGCCGACCATCCTGCTCGACGTGCCGAAAACCGCCGCGGTGGCCAAGGAAGAGACCTTCGGCCCGCTGGCGCCGCTGTTCCGCTTCAAGGACGAGGCCGAGGTGATCGCCATGGCCAACGATACCGAGTTCGGCCTGGCCTCCTACTTCTATGCCCGCGACCTGGGCCGCGTGTTCCGCGTGGCCGAGGCGCTGGAGTACGGCATGGTCGGAATCAACACCGGGCTGATCTCCAACGAAGTGGCGCCGTTCGGCGGGGTCAAGGCCTCGGGCCTGGGCCGCGAAGGCTCCAAGTACGGGATCGAGGACTACCTCGAGATCAAATATATGTGCCTGGGCGGCATCTAATCGCCGCTGCGCTCGGCCGGGCGTTGCTGGCGGAACCGGGAAAATGCTCATTGGCCACGGCCAACTGCGTTTTCCCCGATCCCGCCGCCTGGCCCGGCCATCGCTCGCTACGCGCCTAGCGCTTTGCTCTAGGCTGTAACGGGCCCGAATTCACCGAGCCCCCGCGGCCGCGGCAGTCGATCATCGCATGCTGCCCTGGCCAACCCGGGGGCGTTTCATCCTTCACCTGCGCCGCGATGACGGCCATGAGGACACCATGAGCAAGACCAACGAATCCCTGATGCAACGCCGCACCGCCGCCGTTCCGCGTGGCGTGGGGCAGATCCACCCGATCTTCGCCGCCAAGGCCGAGAATGCCACCGTGACCGACGTCGAGGGTCGCGAATTCATCGACTTCGCCGGCGGCATCGCCGTGCTCAACACCGGTCACCTGCACCCGAAGATCATCGCCGCGGTGCAGGAGCAGCTGACCAAGCTGACCCACACCTGCTTCCAGGTGCTGGCCTACGAGCCCTACGTGGAAGTGGCCGAGAAGGTCGCCGCGCGGGTGCCGGGCGACTTCGCCAAGAAGACCCTGCTGGTCACCACCGGCTCCGAGGCGGTGGAAAACGCGGTGAAGATCGCCCGCGCCGCCACCGGCCGCGCCGGGGTGATCGCCTTCACCGGTGGCTACCACGGCCGCACCATGATGACCCTGAGCCTGACCGGCAAGGTCAACCCCTACTCGGCCGGCATGGGCCTGATGCCCGGCGGCGTGTTCCGCGCCCAGTATCCCTGCGCGCTGCACGGCGTCAGCGTCGACGACGCCATGGCCAGCATCGAGCGCGTCTTCAAGAACGATGCCGAGCCGCGCGACATCGCCGCGATCATCATCGAGCCGGTGCAGGGCGAGGGCGGTTTCTACGTCGCGCCGAAGGAATTTATGCAGCGCCTGCGTGCGCTGTGCGACCAGCACGGCATCCTCTTGATCGCCGACGAGGTGCAGACCGGCGCCGGGCGTACCGGCACCTTCTTCGCCATGGAGCAGATGGGCGTGGCCGCCGACCTGACCACCTTCGCCAAGTCCATCGCCGGCGGCTTCCCGCTGGCCGGGGTGTGCGGCAAGGCCGAGTACATGGACGCCATCGCCCCGGGCGGCCTGGGCGGCACCTATGCCGGCAGCCCGATCGCCTGCGCCGCGGCCCTGGCGGTGATGGAGGTGTTCGAGGAGGAGAAGCTGCTGGATCGCTCCAAGGCGGTCGGCGAGCGTCTGGTCACCGGCCTCAAGGCCATCGCCGCCAAGCACAAGGCCATCGGCGACGTGCGCGCGCTGGGTTCGATGATCGCCGTCGAGCTGTTCGAGAACGGCGACCTGCACAAGCCGAACGCCGCGCTGACCGCGCAGGTGGTCGCCAAGGCGCGCGAGAAGGGCCTGATCCTGCTGTCCTGCGGCACCTACGGCAACGTGCTGCGCGTGCTGGTGCCGGTGACCGCGCCGGACGCCCAGCTGGACAAGGGCCTGGCGATCATCGCCGAGTGCTTCGACGAGCTGGCCTGACGTTTCCACGCCGTCCGGATGCTGTACCCAAGACCCGCGCAAGCGGGTCTTCTTGTTTGGGGCTCCCGCAACCCCTGGGGATGTCCTGATAAAGCCATTTATCGTCACTCCCGCGCAGGCGGGAACCCAGAACCTTCAGTCCCTGGGCTCACGCCTGCGCGGGAATGACGGCTATTGCAGAGCTTCCCCAGGCCCGGTGCCTGGCGCGCGGGCGTTCCCGGGTTGCATCCGGCAGCAGGTCCCTCGGCGCTGCAAGCATCGCGGCTAAAGCCCCTCGCACGATCCGGGGCATTTTCTCCACGGATAAAAAAGCCCGCACGAGGCGGGCCAAAGGGTGACAAGCAACAGGAATCCTTACTTGGCCTGCTCGAAGATCACGTAGACCTTGCGGCAGGCTTCCAGCACTTCCCAGGTGCCGGAGAAGCCGGCGGGGATGACGAAGCGGTCGCCGGCGCGCACGGTCTTGGTGTTGCCCTCGGCGTCGCGCAGTACCGACACGCCCTGGAGAATCTCGCAGTATTCGTGCTCGGTGTAGTTCACCGTCCACTGGCCCACCGCGCCCTCCCAGATGCCGGCGTTGAACTGGCCGCAGGGGCTGGCGTAGTGGTTGCGCACGCTCTGCTCGGGGTCGCCCTTGAGCACTTTCTCCGGCGCCGGGCGGTAGTGTTCGGCGGCGGTGGCGGCCTGGGCGAAGTCGAGGATCTGCTCGATTTTCATCTTCTGCTTTCCGTGGGTGGGGGTCAGTGGGCGGCCTGGCGGATGGCGTCGGCGAGCTTCTCCACCAGGCTGTCGATATGCGCCTTCTCGACGATCAGCGGCGGCGACAGGGCGATGGTGTCGCCGGTCACCCGCACCAGCAGGTCGTCCTGGTAGCAGCGCTCGAACACCTGGTAGCCGCGCTTGCCGGCACCGGCCTCGCTCGGCGCCAGCTGCACGCCGCCGACCAGGCCTACGGCGCGGATGTCGATGACGTTGGGCAGCTCGCGCAGGCTGTGCAGGCCGTCCTGCCAGTAGCCTTCCAGCTCGATGGCCTGTTCGAACAGACGCTCGTTCTGGTAGATCTCCAGGGTCGCCAGGGCGGCGGCGCAGGCCACCGGATGGCCGGAGTAGGTGTAGCCGTGGAACAGCTCGATGCCGTCCGGGCCCTGCATAAAGGCGTCATGGATTTTTTCATCGACCAGCACCGCGCCCATGGGGATGGCGCCGTTGGTCAGGCCCTTGGCGCAGGTGATGATGTCCGGGGTGACGCCCCAGCGCTGCGCGGCGAAGGCCTGGCCGACGCGGCCGAAACCGGTGATCACCTCGTCGAAGATCAGCAGGATGCCGTGCTTGCGGGTGATCTCGCGCAGGCGCTGCAGGTAGCCCACCGGCGGCAGCACCACGCCGGCCGAGCCGGACATCGGCTCGACTATCACCGCGGCGATGTTCTCCGCGCCGTGCAGGGTCACCAGGCGCTCCAGCTCCTCGGCCTTGTCCACGCCGAACTCGGGCAGGCCGCGGCTGAAGGCGTTGCGGGCGATGTCCAGGGTGTGCGGCAGATGGTCGACGCCCGGCAGCTGCAGGGGGAAGGCGCGGCGGTTGTTGACCATGCCGCCGACCGAGATGCCGCCGAAGCCGACCCCGTGATAGCCCAGCTCGCGGCCGATCAGGCGGGTGCGGCTGCTCTGGCCGATGGCGCGCTGGTAGGCCAGGGCGATTTTCAGCGCGGTGTCGGCCGACTCGGAGCCGGAGTTGGTGAAGAACACCTTGTTCAGCCCGGCCGGGGCGATCGCCGCCAGGCGGCTGGCCAGCTCGAACGGCAGCGGATGGCCCATCTGGAAGGTCGGGGCGAAATCCAGCTTGGCGATCTGCCGGCTCACCGCCTCGGTGATCTCGCGCCGGCCATGGCCGGCGTTGCAGCACCACAGTCCGGCGGTGCCGTCCAGAACCTGGCGCCCGTCGCTGGCGGTGAAGTACATGCCCTCGGCGCTTTCCAGCAGGCGCGGCTTGGCCTTGAACTGGCGATTGGCGGTAAAGGGCATCCAGAAATCGTCGAGCCGGGTGTTGTCTATTGTCATGTCAGCTACCGAAGCGCGAGGTGAGGAGGGTGCGCGTGGCGGCAGTCTATGTTTAATAAAACGAACATGACAAGGGGGTTTTCCTGGCCTTTGTCAAAAATATTGAAAAGGTGCAGCCCTCTGGTTTAGTGTGGCGCACAGGATTTGGCCACTTCGCTGGCCTTGCAGAATTATTTACAGTGCGCGCCTCGGCGAGGCGCCACCTCCACCCCTAGAGGATGCCGGAATGACTAGCCTGACTCGTGCCGACTGGGAACAGCGCGCCAAGACCCTGACCATCGAAACCCGCGCCTTCGTCCACGGCCAATACCGCCCGGCGGAGTCCGGCGCCACCTTCGAGTGCATCAGCCCGGTGGACGGCCGCCTGCTCGGCCTGGTCGCCAGCTGCGACGCCGCCGACGCCGAGATCGCCGTGCGTGAC
>NZ_AVOF01000194.1:0-6378 GCF_000465935.2 Pseudomonas sp. EGD-AK9 | reverse complement strand
GCCCGCCGCGCCTTCGAGCAGGGCCCCTGGCCGCGCATGGCGCCGCGCGAACGCAAGGCGGTGCTGCTGCGCCTGGCCGAGCTGATCCTGGCCCACCGCGAGGAGCTGGCGCTGCTCGATTCGCTGAACATGGGCAAGCCGGTGCTGGACGCCTACAACCTCGACGTGCCGGGCGCCGCGCAGGTCTTCGCCTGGTACGCCGAGGCGCTGGACAAGCTCTACGACCAGGTCGCGCCCACCGCCAGCAATGCCCTGGCCACCATCGGCCGCGAGCCGCTGGGGGTGATCGGCGCGGTGGTGCCATGGAACTTCCCCCTCGACCTGGCCGCCTGGAAGCTGGCCCCGGCGCTGGCCGCCGGCAACTCGGTGGTCTTGAAGCCCGCCGAGCAGTCGCCGTTCTCCGCCCTGCGCCTGGCCCAGCTGGCGCTGGAGGCCGGCCTGCCGGAAGGCGTGCTCAACGTGGTGCCAGGCCTGGGCGAAACGGCCGGCAAGGCCCTCGGCCTGCATATGGATGTCGACTGCCTGGCCTTCACCGGCTCCACCGAGGTGGGCAAGTACTTTATGGCCTACGCCGCGCAGTCGAACCTCAAGCAGGTGTGGCTGGAGTGCGGCGGCAAGAGCCCCAACCTGGTGTTCGCCGACTGCCAGGACCTCGACCTGGCGGCGGAGAAGGCCGCCTTCGCCATCTTCTTCAACCAGGGCGAGGTGTGCTCGGCCAACTCGCGGCTGCTGATCGAGCGCTCCATCCACGACCAGTTCGTCGAACGCCTGCTGGCCAAGGCGCGCGACTGGCAGCCGGGCGACCCGCTGGATCCGGCCAGTCGTATGGGCGCCATAGTCGAGGCGCGGCAGACCGAACGCATCATGGCCTTTATCGACCAGGCTCAGGGCGAGGGCGCGCGGCTGGCCTGCGGTGGCCAGCGCCTGCGCGTGGGTGGCTCGGACAACTTCATCACCCCGACCATCTTCACCGGCGTGCGGCCGCAGATGCGCCTGGCCCGCGAGGAGGTGTTCGGCCCGGTGCTAGCGGTCAGCGCCTTCGACAGCGAGGACGAGGCCCTGCGCCTGGCCAACGACAGCTGCTACGGCCTGGCCGCCTCGCTGTGGACCGACGACCTCAACCGCGCCCACCGCGTGGCCCGGCGCCTGCGCGCCGGCACCGTGTCGGTGAACACCGTGGATGCCCTCGACGTCTGCGTGCCGTTCGGCGGCTGCAAGCAATCCGGCTTCGGCCGCGACCTGTCGCTGCACGCCTTCGACAAGTACAGCCAGCTGAAAACCACCTGGGTTCAACTGCGCGGCTGAGCCGCGCGCGGGCCCGTCGTTCCACCTGTCACAACAACAAGATTGCAGGAGAACCACCATGATCGATCCCGATATCAGCCTCGCTTCCACCCTGGCCACGGAGCGGCCCGTCGCCAAGTCCCGGGCCCGCCTCGGCCTCGGCGCCCTGCTCGCCGTGGCCATCGGCCTGGTGGTGTCGCAGGGCGTGATGGTGCTGATGCTGCAGGGCGCCGGCATCGCCGGGCTGGGCTTTCTGATCCCGCTGACCCTGGCTTTCTTCCTCGCTCTGACCTACGTCATGTCGTTCTCCGAACTGGCGCTGATGATTCCCCGCGCCGGCAGTCTGAGCAGCTACACCGAGGTGGCCCTGGGGCACTTCCCGGCGATCCTCGCCACCTTCTCCGGCTACGTGGTGGTGGCGATGTTCGCCTTGTCGGCCGAGTTGCTGCTGCTCGACCTGATCATCGGCGAGGTCTACCCCGGGGTGTTCCCCAGCATGAGCATCGCCTATGGCGTGCTGATCCTGTTCACCCTGCTCAACCTGCTCGGCATCGACCTGTTCGCCCGCCTGCAGTCGGCCCTGGCGCTGGTGATGGTGATAGTGCTGCTGGCCCTGGGCCTGACCGCGGTGACCGGCAGCGGCAGCCAGCCGGCGCTGGAGGGGGTGCTGAGCAACGACTGGAACCCGCTCGGCGCCGGGGTGCTGACCCTGGTGGCGCTGGCCATCTGGGGCTTCGTTGGCGCCGAGTTCGTCTGCCCGCTGGTGGAGGAATCCAAGCAGCCGGAGCGCAACATTCCCTGGTCGATGATGCTCGGCGTCGGGGTGATCTTCGTCACCATCGCCCTGTACTCCATCGGCGCGCTGTTCTACGTGCCGCAGGCGGAGTTGGCCGGCGCCGCGCTGCCGCACTACCTGTTCGCCACCGCGCTGCTCGGCGAGGGCGGCAAGATCTTCCTGGTGATCGCCGCGGTCACCGCCACCTGCAGCACGGTCAACACCTCGCTGGCGGCCATCCCGCGCATGCTGCTGGGCATGGCGGTCAACGGCCAGGCCTTCCCGCAGTTCAAGCGGCTCAGCAAGCGCTTCAACACGCCCTGGGTGGCGGTGCTGTTCGTCGCCGCCATCACCGGTGCGCCGGTGCTGCTGATGGGCGACGACCCGGGCGCCATCGGCCTGCTGCTGCTGGCCGCGGCCATCGCCTGGCTGCTGGCCTACATCATCTGCCACCTCGACGTGATCGCCCTGCGTCGCCGCTACCCGGACCTGGCGCGGCCGTTCAAGACGGCGTTCTACCCGCTGCCGCAGCTGCTCGGCATCGCCGGCATGCTGGTGTCGATCTACTACGTCTCGCCCAGCCCGGAGATGACCGCGAGCATCTTCTACAGCGCCGGCGCGGTGCTCGGCCTGGTGTCGCTGATCGCGGTGCTGTGGATCAAGCTGGTGATGCGCAAACCGCTGTTCACCCCGGAGCCGCTGGAGCAGGTGCTGGCCCGTAACTAACCGATTTCCGCCGGGGCCCGGCCCCGGCACCCGACAACCCATCGAGGCGAGGTCACTGCCATGACAGTCCCCCACATCCCCAGCCGTACCACCCGCGACTATCAGCAACTGGACGCGGCCCACCACATCCATGCCTTCGTCGACCAGAAGGCGCTGAATGCCGAAGGCCCGCGGGTCATGGTGCGCGGCGAAGGCCTGCAGCTGTGGGACAACGACGGCCAGCGCTACCTCGACGGCATGTCCGGCCTGTGGTGCACCAACCTCGGCTACGGCCGCAAGGACCTGGCCGCCGCCGCCAGCCGCCAGCTGGAGCAGCTGCCGTACTACAACATGTTCTTCCACACCACCCACCCGGCGGTGGTGGAGCTCTCCGAGCAGCTGTTCAGCCTGCTGCCGAGCCACTACAGCCACGCCGTCTACACCAACTCCGGCTCGGAGGCCAACGAGGTGCTGATCCGCACCGTGCGCCGCTACTGGCAGATTGTCGGCAAGCCGCAGAAGAAGGTGATGATCGGCCGCTGGAACGGCTACCACGGCTCCACACTGGCCAGCACCGCGCTGGGCGGGATGAAATTTATGCACGAGATGGGAGGACTGATTCCCGATATTGCGCATATCGACGAACCCTACTGGTTCGCCGCCGGCGGCGAGCTGAGTCCGGCCGAATTCGGCCGGCGTTGCGCGCTGCAGCTGGAGGAGAAGATCCTCGAACTGGGCGCCGAGAACGTCGCAGCGTTCATTGCCGAGCCGTTCCAGGGCGCCGGCGGCATGATCTTCCCGCCGCAGAGCTACTGGCCGGAGATCCAGCGCATCTGCCGCCAGTACGACGTGCTGCTGTGCGCCGACGAGGTGATCGGCGGTTTTGGCCGCACCGGCGAGTGGTTCGCCCACCAGCACTTCGGCTTCCAGCCCGACACCCTGTCCATCGCCAAGGGCCTGACCTCGGGCTATATCCCCATGGGCGGTCTGGTGCTCTCCAAGCGCATCGCCGACACCCTGGTGGAGCAGGGCGGGGTCTATGCCCACGGCCTGACCTACTCCGGCCACCCGGTGGCGGCGGCGGTGGCCATCGCCAATATCAAGGCGCTGCGCGACGAAGGCGTGGTCGAGCGGGTCAAGGTCGATACCGGCCCCTACCTGCAGCAGTGCCTGCGCGAGGCGTTCGCCGGCCACCCGCTGATCGGCGAGATCCAGGGCAGCGGCCTGGTCGCGGCATTGCAGTTCAGCGAGGACCCGGCCAGCCGCACGCGCTTCGCCAACGAAACCGAGCTGACCTGGCGCTGCCGCAGCATCGGCTTCGACAACGGCCTGATCATCCGCGCCACCGGCGGGCGCATGATCATGGCCCCGGCGCTGGTGGCCACGCGCAGCGACCTGGACGAGCTGGTCAGCAAGACCAAGCTGGCGGTGGACCAGACCGCGCGGGAGATCGGCGTGCTCTAGCGGCCAGCGTGGCAGGACCGAGGCGCAGCTTCGAAGGGGCTGCGCCTTTTTTCGTTCGCGGGCGCGGGACAGCTGCCGCGGGCGTCAACCCTGCCGATACAGCCAGGCCAGATAGAGCAGGGCGGGCTGCGGTGCCTGCAGCGCCAGTGGCCCGGGCTGGTCTTCCAGCAGCAATCCCTGGCCGCTTTCCAGCCGCTGCATCTCGCCGTCCGGCAGCCGGCACTCGATGCCCGCGCCAGCCTGGCACCAGAGCAGCATCACCGCCGCATCGTTGTGCAATTCCTGCCGCCCATGCAGCCGCTGCGGGGTCAGGCGATGGCGCCAGACACCGCGTCGGGTCATCAGGTTGAGGTCGCCGACCGGGCCGTCCACCAGCGTCGCGGCGATCGCCTCCTCGCCGGTAAATCGTGCCACCGCGCCGCCGGCGTGCAGCTCCTCGACCCGTCCGTCGCCACGCCGCAGGCGCAGCCCCGCGCCACTGAGCAACGCCAGGCTGCGATCGACGCCGGCAAAGCGCGAGAACGCCCCGTCCGCCGCGACCCGCGCGCTGCTGATACGCCAGGCGAAGTCGTCCAGGCCGGCGCCCGCCGGGGCGATGGCCAGTTCCAGGGTTTCGCCGCCGCCGTTCTTCCAGGGCATGGCACGGGCGGTGGCGAGGTCGAGCAGGCTATGGGGCATGGCAGCCTCCTGGGTGGTTTCAGTCTAATGTATATACATTGTGTTCGGGCGACCAGCGGTCATTGCTCGGCACGCGGCCGGTGCCACCTTGTTTGGCGGCTTTGATCGCTCTATTTAGGCGGATTCAGCCAGTATCCATCGGTTTGAAAAGGCCCTGTGACCATCTGGTCATTTTCCCTCGCATGGCTTGACGCTCGCCCGGATGGCTCATATTGTATATACAAAATAAATGCGGAGAATCCCATGCCGGCATTCCCAACCCCGAAACAGCTGTGGCGCGACGTGCGGGTCTTCGATGGCCTGACCCAGCTGGACGAGCCGATGAATCTGCTGGTCGAAGGCGAGCGCATCGCCGGCCTGTGGCCGGTGCGCGAGTTCGACGAGGCGTTCGCCCAGGGCGCCGCCTGCGCCGGTCGCGGCGGGGTGATGACCCCCGGCCTGGTCGATTGCCACACCCACCTGGTCTATGCCGGCAATCGCGCCGGCGAGTTCGAGCAGCGCCTGGAAGGGGCGAGCTACGAAGAGATCGCCCGCGCCGGCGGCGGCATTCTCAGCAGCGTGCGCGCCACCCGCGCGGCCAGCGAGGACGAGCTGATCGCCGCCAGCCTGCCGCGCCTCGATGCGCTGCTGGCCGATGGCGTGACCACGGTCGAAATCAAGTCCGGCTACGGCCTGACGTTGGCGGACGAGCTGAAGATGCTGCGCGTCGCCCGGCGCCTCGGCCAGCTGCGTCCGGTGCGGGTGATCACCACCCTGCTCGGCGCCCATGCCCTGCCGCCGGAGTACGCCGGCCGCGCCGACGACTACGTGGCCCTGGTCTGCGACGTGATGATCCCGGCGGCCGCCGCCGAGGGTCTGGCCGATGCGGTGGACGTGTTCTGCGAGGGCATCGGCTTCTCCCCGGCGCAGTGCGAGCGCATCTTCCAGGCGGCCCAGGCCCATGGCCTGGCGCTCAAGGCGCATGCCGAGCAACTGTCCAACCTCGGCGGCAGCGCCCTGGCCGCGCGCTACGGCGCGCTGTCGGCCGACCATATCGAGTACCTCGACGAAGCCGGGGTGCGCGCCATGGCCGAGGCCGGCACCGTTGCCGTGCTGCTGCCCGGCGCCTTCCACGTGCTGCGCGAAACCCAGCTGCCGCCCATCGAGCTGCTGCGCCAGTACCAGGTGCCGATGGCCGTGGCCAGCGACGCCAACCCCGGCACCTCGCCGATCTGCCTGCCCACGCTGATGGCCAACCTGGCCTGCACCCTGTTTCGCTTGACCCCGCGCGAGGCGCTGAGCGGCATGACCGCCCAGGCCGCCCGCGCCCTCGGCCGCCCCGACCTGGGGCGGATCAAGGTCGGGTCGCCCGCCGACCTGTGCCTGTGGGATGTGCAGTCCCCGGCCGAACTGGCCTACGCCGTCCAGGCCGGCCGCCTGCGCCAGCGCATCTTCAACGGAGAACTCGTTCATGCACGCTGATCGCCATTCCA
>NZ_AVOF01000193.1:0-6378 GCF_000465935.2 Pseudomonas sp. EGD-AK9 | reverse complement strand
GGCCTCCAGGTCGCCCTCGCGGAAGGCGCTGAGGGTGACCCGGCCGCGGAAGCCGGCGCTGCGCGCGGCACGCAGGAGGATGGCGTTGACCTCGCGCTGGGGGATGGTGCTGACCAGCGCGCGCGCCTGCTGCAGCGGCAGATGGGCGATGAAGTCGTGATCCTCGGCATCGCCGTAGCACACCGTCAGGCCGGTGCGCCGGGCACTGGCCAGGGCTTCCGGGTTGAAATCGACGCCGAGCACGCGCAGCCCGGCGTCTTCCAGGCGGTGCGCCAGCTGGCGGCCGTAGCGGCCCAGGCCATAGACGATCACCTCCGGCTGCTGGCTGTCGCTGGCGCTGTCGGCGGCGTTCTCGCGGTGCGCCACGCGCCGCTCGAACGGCCCCAGCCAGGGCGACAGGCGCTCGAACAGCGGCTGGGCGTAGAGAATCATGTAGGTGGACAGGGTGATGGTGATCACCCCCACCAGGGTGGTCAGGCCCAGGGCTTCGCCGCCGACGTGGCCGAGGCCGATACCCATGGCGACGAAGATGATCGAGAACTCGCTGATTTGCGCCACGGTGAGCCCGGCCATGAAGCCGGTGCGCTTGCGGTAGCCCATCGCCCCCATGATCGCCATGACGATCAACGGGTTGCCGATCAGCACGAACACCGATAGCAGCAGGGCGCTGCCCAGTTGGCCCTGAAGGTAGGTGAAATCCAGCTGGATGCCCAGGTGCAGGAAGAAGAACAGCAACAGGAAGTCGCGCAGGCTGGTCAGGCGGCTGGCGATGGCCTCGCGCAGCGGCGTCGAGGCCAGGCAGAAACCGGCGATAAAGGCGCCGATCTCCTTGGACAGGCCCAGCGCCTCGGCGCCGCCTGCCAGCAGCGTACCCCAGGCGATGGCCACCAGCATCAGCAGCTCCGGCGAGCGCGCCATGGGGGCGAGCAGGTGCGGCAGGGCATAGCGCATCAGGATGTAGAGCAGGATCAGGCTGCACAGCAGTACCGTGATCAGCGCCAGCGGCGACAGGCCTTGGCGTTCGCCCGCCGCCGGCTGGTAGAGGTTGATCGCCAGCATGGCCAGCACCACGGCGATGTCCTGCACGATCAGAAAACCCATGGCGATGCGCCCGTGCAGCGAATCGATCTCGCCTTTGTCCGACAGCAGCTTGACGATGATGATGGTGCTGGAGAAGGTCAGCGCCACCGCCACGTAGGTGGCGGTCAGCCAGTCCAGGCCGAGCAGGCGGCACAGCAGCAGGCCGAACAGGATGGTGAAGGTCAGCTGGCCCAGACCGGTGGCCAGCGCCACCGGGCCGAGGGTGCGCACCAGGCGCATGTCCAGTTTCAGGCCGACCACGAACAGCAGCACGGTGATGCCGATCTCGGCCAGCAGGCCGAGCGAGGCGTGGTCGCCGGACAGGTTCATCGCCGCCGGACCGGCGAGGATGCCGACCAGGATGTAGGCGATGATCAGCGGCTGGCGCAGGCGCACCGCCAGCATCCCGAACAGCGCGGATAGGGCGAGCAGGGCGGCGATTTCCTGGAATAGGCTCATGCGGGGCGTCCGGTGAGAGGAGCGCGACACTTTAAGCGGCACTGGGCGCAGGAGGCTGCCCTGGATCAAGCTTAGCGCTTGTCCGGGGCCGCGGATGGGGCCATGATTTCCCCCAGGCCCCTGCCTTCCCGCCTAAGGATTTACGATGCCCGACTCCGTTGCTGCCAGCCTGCGGCTGCCGCCCGACTCCCTGACCCGCCCCTTCGCCCCCGAGCAGTTCAACTTCACCAGCACCGACGACCTCGAACCCTTCCGCGGCGTGCTCGGTCAGGCTCGCGCGGTGGAGGCCCTGCAGTTCGGCGTGGCCATGCCGCGCCCCGGCTACAACGTGTTCGTCATGGGCGAGCCGGGTACCGGACGCTTCTCCTTCGTCCAGCGCTACCTCAAGGCCGAGGCCAAGCGCATGGAGACCCCGGCCGACCGGGTCTACGTCAACCACTTCGACGAGCCGCGCGAGCCGCGCGCGCTGGAACTGCCGGCCGGCACCGCGAGCGATTTCATCGCCGACATCAACCAGTTGATCGACAACCTGCTGGCCACCTTCCCGGCGGTGTTCGAGACGCCCACCTACCAGCAGAAGAAGAGCGCCATCGACCGCTCCTTCAACAAGCGCTACGACCAGGCGCTGGACGTGATCGAGAAGCTGTCGCTGGAGAAGGGCGTGGCCCTGTACCGCGACAGCAGCAATATCGCCTTCACCCCGATGGCCGACGGCAAGGCGCTGGACGAGGCCGAGTTCGCCCAGCTGCCGGAAGCCGAGCGCGAGCGCTTCCATGCCGACATCGCCCTGCTCGAGGAGCGCCTCAACGAGGAGCTGGCCAGCCTGCCGCAGTGGAAACGCGAGTCGAGCAACCTGCTGCGCCAGCTCAACGAGGAGACCATCACCGTCGCCCTGCAGCCGCTGCTGGCGCCGCTGTCGGAGAAATACGCGGAGAACGCCGGCGTCTGTGCTTATCTGCAGGCGATGCAGGTCAATCTGCTGAAGACCGCGGTCGAGCAGCTGGTCGACGTCGACAAGGCCGACCCGCAGCTGCGCAAGCTGCTCGAGGAGCAGTACTGCCCGAGCCTGGTGGTCGGTCACCACGCCAACGGCGGCGCGCCGGTGGTGTTCGAGTCGCACCCGACCTACGACAACCTGTTCGGCCGCATCGAATACAGCTCCGACCAGGGCGCGCTGTACACCAGCTACCGCCAGCTGCGTCCCGGCGCGCTGCACCGCGCCAACGGCGGCTACCTGGTGGTGGAGGCGGAGAAGCTACTCAACGAGCCCTTCGTCTGGGAGGCGCTCAAGCGCGCCCTGCATTCGCGCCAGCTGAAGATGGAGTCGCCGCTGGGCGACCTCGGCCGCATCGCCACCGTGACCCTCAATCCGCAGGTCATCGCGCTGCAGCTGAAAGTCATCATCATCGGCTCGCGCCAGCTCTACTACGCGCTGCAGGACCACGACCCGGACTTCCAGGAGATGTTCCGCGTGCTGGTCGACTTCGACGAGGACATTCCCCTGGCCGAGGACAGCCTGGAGCAGTTCGCCCAGCTGATGAAGACGCGCACCTCGGAGGAGGGCATGGCGCCTTTGACCGGCGCGGCGGTGGCGCGCCTGGCCACCTACAGCGCGCGCCTGGCCGAGCACCAGGGCCGTCTGTCGGCACGCATCGGCGACCTGTTCCAGCTGGTCAGCGAGGCCGACTTCATCCGCCACCTGGCCGGCGAGACGCTCACCGACGTCGGCCATATCGAGCGCGCCCTCAAGGCCAAGGCCACCCGCACCGGGCGGGTGTCGGCACGGATCATCGACGACATGCTGGCCGGCATCATCCTGATCGACACCTGCGGCGCCGCGGTCGGCAAGTGCAACGGCCTGACCGTGCTGGAAGTGGGCGACTCGGCCTTCGGCGTGCCGGCGCGCATCTCCGCTACCGTCTATCCAGGCGGCAGCGGCATCGTCGACATCGAGCGCGAAGTCAGCCTGGGCCAGCCGATCCACTCCAAGGGGGTGATGATCCTCACCGGTTTTCTCGGCAGCCGCTACGCCCAGGAATTCCCCCTGGAGATTTCCGCCAGCATCGCCCTGGAGCAGTCCTACGGCTACGTCGACGGCGACAGCGCTTCGCTCGGCGAGGTCTGCACGCTGATCTCGGCCCTGTCGCGCACGCCGCTCAAGCAGTGCTTCGCCATCACCGGCTCGATCAACCAGTTCGGCGAAGTGCAGGCGGTCGGCGGGGTCAACGAGAAGATCGAAGGCTTCTTCCGCCTGTGCGAGGCACGCGGCCTGACCGGCGAGCAGGGGGTGATCATCCCCCATTCCAACGTCAGCAACCTGATGCTCGACGACCGCGTGCTGCAGGCGGTGCGCGCCGGCCAGTTCAACGTCTACGCCGTGCGCCATGTCGACGAGGCGCTGAGCCTGCTGGTCGGCGAGGCGGCCGGCCATCCGGACGAGCAGGGCCGCTTCCCCAAGGGCAGCGTCAATGCGCGGGTGGTCGAGCGTCTGCGCGAAATCGCCGAGATCGACCTGGAGGAAGACGGCAAGCACGCCGAGGTGGCCAAGGCCAAGGCCGAAGCCGAGCCCGTCGCCGCCAAGCCGGCCAAGGCGCCGCGGCGCAAGAAGGGCGAAGGCGAGGGCGCCGCGGGCTGAACAAATCTTGCACGGTTGTCCCGGATCGCCCGGGGCAACCGTGCCGGCATCGTTGTTCAGCCGTCATGCACAGAGTTATCCACAGATTGCGGGGATAACTTTGGCCTTCACAGTGCGGCCGCTCGGGGTGTAGGCTGGAGCCTGGAATCCGCGAGGGTCGCCGCCATGCCGCGTAGCCTCTGCCTTACCCGCCAATGCCTGGGCCTGGTCACTCGTATCGAATGCGTGATCCGGCCGCTGGCCGGGGAAAACGGACTTTGGACGCTGCTCTGCGCGGCCGGCATGTCCGGCGCGCAACCCTCGGCGATCAAGGCACAGGGCCCGTTCTACGGGCCTTTTGTCGCCGAGGGGGTGCTTGCGTCCATCGCCGAGAGCCTGGCCCAGCAGGGCTATGCCGAATGCTTCGAACCACCCATCTGGCGCCTGCACCTGCAGGCCGAACTGCGTCGCCTCAACGGCGAGCGCCGTCGACCCACCGGGTGCTACCAGTTCCAGCCGGAGACCTGAGGGTCACATCTGCGCGGCTTTTGTACAGCGCCGCCCAGGCCGCAGGCCATGCCCCGTCGCGCCGCGCAAGGCGCCATTGCCCACAGCTTTATCCACAGAAAGCGTGGATAACCGCCGAGGCCGTCGCGCGCTTTGTCTGGCGCGGGCGCCTGGGTATACTCGCGGCCAGTTTTGACCCTGCAGTGAGTCCCTATGGAACGCCTCATCGAAAACGCCATGTACGCCTCGCGCTGGCTGCTCGCCCCGATCTACTTCGGCCTGTCGCTGGCGGTGCTGGCGCTGTCGATCAAGTTCTTCCAGGAGCTGTACCACATCCTGCCGCAGATCTTCACCCTCGCCGAAGCCGACGTGATCCTCAAGCTGCTGTCGCTGATCGACATGGCCCTGGTCGGTGGCCTGCTGGTGATGGTGATGCTGTCCGGCTACGAGAACTTCGTCTCGCGCCTGGACATTCGCGAAGGCACCGAGAAGCTCAGCTGGCTGGGCAAGATGGACTCCGGCTCGCTGAAGATGAAGGTGGCCGCCTCCATCGTGGCGATCTCCTCGATCCACCTGCTCAAGGTGTTCATGGACGCCAAGAACTACGACCTCGAGTACCTCAAGTGGTACGTGATCATCCACCTGACCTTCGTCGGCTCGGCCTTCGCCATGGGCTATCTGGACAAGCTGACCAAGTACGACGGCTGAGTCGTCCCGGGGCTCCACCGCCGCCCGGCCGTTGCAAAACGGACGGGCGGTTTGCTTTCTGCCTTGTGCTTTTATCTGCTTGTACAAAAATTGTATATGAAGTGATTTTTGTATAGCTTTGCCTGCGTAAGGAGAGCCCCATGAATCTGCAAGACCTGTCCAGCCATGCCCACGCCGGGCACATCGATGAGCTCAACCTGATCTCCATGGAGGGCGGCATCTACCTGCTCGAAGCGCAGATGGACGGCCGCGCCCACCCGCTCAGCGACAGCCAGGGCGCCACCCTGCACCTGCGCTCGGTGGAACATGCGCGCGACCTGCTGCACGAGCTGCCGAAGGTGCCGTTCAACCTGGTGCACGCGGTGGTGCACGACGAGATGTGCGGCATGCCGGCCGGCAGCCAGGACTGCCTGAAGGTGCCGATTTCCCTGCGTTCCAGCTGGTGATCGGGTGAGGGTGAGCGCGCGCCGTCTGGCCCTGGTGCTCGGCGACCAGCTCAGTTTCGATCTGGCCAGCCTGCAGGGTATCGACCCGGCGCAGGACGTCGTGCTGCTCGCCGAGGTGGCAGAGGAGGCCGGCCATGTGCCGCACCATCCGCAGAAGATCGCCCTGATCTTCAGCGCCATGCGCCACTTCGCCGCGGCGCTGCGTGAGCGCGGCCTGCGCGTGCAGTACGTGCGCCTGGACGATGCCGACAACAGCGGCTCGCTGCCCGGCGAACTGCTGCGCTGGGCCGATCATTTCGGCGCCCAGGATATCCACCTTACCGAATGCGGCGACTGGCGCCTGGAGCAGGCCCTGCGCCACTGCGGCCTGCCGATTCACTGGCATGTCGACCAGCGTTTTCTCTGCAGCCGCGAGGCGTTCGCCGCCTGGGTCGGCGGGCGCAAGCAGCTGCGCATGGAGTACTTCTACCGCGAGATGCGCCGCCGCAGCGGCCTGCTGATGAACGGCGACGGCACGCCGGTGGGCGGCGCCTGGAACTTCGACGCCGACAACCGCAAGGCCCT
>NZ_AVOF01000192.1:0-6404 GCF_000465935.2 Pseudomonas sp. EGD-AK9 | reverse complement strand
GGCCTTCGCCCGCCTGGCCGAGGCCGAGCGCCTGATGCAGCGCCAGGGGGTGGCGGATTCGCTCTATCGGGGCGTGCTGTTGCTCGTCAGCAGCCGCCTGTGGTCGTGGCAGGGCCATCACGAGCGCGCCCGCGAGGCGCTCACCCGGGTGCTCGAACACTGGCGCAGGCATCAGGTCATGCTACCGCCGCCCAACTTTCCCGACCTGTTGCCGCGCCTGCATCACCTCTTGCTGCTGCTCGATCGGGACCAGGGCCACGACATTGGCGAGGCGCTGCAGCGGCTGCTCGAGCGGGCGCTGGCCGAGGGGCGTCAGGCCCTGGCCTGCGAGTTCTGGCTGAGCTATGCCGAGGCCTGCACGGATGCCCCGACGGCGACTCGCGCCAGGCAGGCCGGGCAGGCCCTGCGTCAGCGTCTGAACTACCAGGGCCTGTGGTTCGTCGCCGACGAGTTGCCGTTGCCGGCTGCGAATGAGGGCGAGGCGGCCGCCGCGGAGGCCCCCTTGAGCGGCCGCGAGCTGGCGGTGCTGCAGCTGATCGCCCAGGGCTGTTCCAACCAGGAGATCGCCGACCGCCTGTTCATCTCCCTGCACACGGTCAAGACCCATGCACGGCGGATCAACGTCAAGCTCGGCGTGCAGCGCCGCACCCAGGCGGTGGCGATGGCCAAGGCCTGGGGCTTGATGGGCGATTGAGAGGGCCCGCTCGCGTCGGCGAGCGGGCAGGGCGGTCAGCCGAGGAAGTAGAAGGCGCCGCAGATCACCACGCCCGAATACAGCAGCATGATCAGGCAGTAGCCCATGATGTCGCGCGCGCCGAGGCCGACGATGCCGAGCAGCGGCAGGGCCCAGAACGGCTGGATCATGTTGGTCCAGGCGTCGCCCCAGGCGATCGCCATGGCGGTGACGGTTGGCGACACGCCGAGGGCCTGCGCCGCCGGCAGCATGATCGGCCCCTGCACCGCCCACTGGCCGCCGCCGGACGGCACGAAGACGTTGACCACGCCGGCGCTGAGGAAGGCCAGCAGCGGGAAGGTGTCGGCCGACGACCAGGAGATGAAGGCCTCGGTGATCTGCCGGCCGAGGGAGATGCCGTCGGCGTTGGCGCCCATCATCATGCCCATGATCCCGGCGTAGAAGGGAAACAGCAGGACGATGCCGCCGATGCCGCGCACGCTCTCGTCCACCGCGCGCATGTAGCGCTCCGGGGTGCCGTGCAGCAGCAGGCCGCAGAACAGGAAGATGGCGATCACCACGTCGAGGCCGAGGACGAAGCCCTTGCTGGCGAAGTGGTTGAACAGGTAGATCGCCGCCATGGCCACCAACGCCAGGCCGAGGATGCGGCTGTCGTCCAGGCGCTGCGCCGGGGTTTCGCGCTCCGGCAGTTGGGCGTGGGATTCCACCAGCTTGGCGGCATCGGCCACCTTGGCGTCCTGGCGCGGGTGCATGGCACGGTTGAGCAGCGGCAGGCCGATGAACAGCAGGATGACGATGGTCAGGTTCAGCGGGCTGAACAGGGTCTCGCTGATGCTCACCGGCTCGCTCAGCACGCCGGCGGTGATGCGCGCCAGATCCGGGCCGCCAGTGGCCATGGACAGCGGGATGGAGCCGGCCAGGCCGCCGTGCCAGACCAGGAAGCCGGAATAGGCCGAGGCCACCAGCAGTGGGTAGTCCACGCCTTGCACCTGGCGCGCCAGGGCGCGGGCGAACACGGCGCCGATCACCAGGCCGAAGCCCCAGTTGATCCAGCAGCCGAGCAGCGCCACCAGGGTGACCATGATGATGGCCTGGCCCGGCGTGCGCGCCAGGCTGGCCAGGCGGTCGAGCTGGCGGTTGACCACCGGGGCGCTGGCCAGGGCGTGGCCGGTGACGAAGATCAGCGCCATCTGCATGGCGAAACCGAGCAGGGTCCAGAAACCGCTGCTCCAGTGCTGCACCATGGCCGGCAGCGACTGGCCGGTGGAGGAAATGCCGGCGACCAGCACGGCCAGGGTCAGCAGCGCGGAGAACACGAAGGGTGAGGGTAGGTAGCGCTGTACCAGACTCACGCTCAGGCGGGTGAGAGTGTTGAACATGGATGACGCCTCTTTTTTATGGTTGTGAAGTGGGGCTGGCGACCAGGCATGCGAGGTTGGCTGAGCCTGGGGTTGGGGTGGAAATGACAAAGCCCGGCACGAGGCCGAGCTGGTTATCGTCGTTGCCTGGTTGGGCTTCGGGGCTGCGCCCCTCGACCCAAGCTACGGCTTTGGCTTAGCGCTCGATGGCCAGCGCCACGCCCTGGCCGCCGCCGATGCACAGGGTGGCCAGGCCCTTCTTCGCGTCGCGGCGGATCATCTCGTGCAGCAGGCTGACCAGCACACGGCAGCCCGAGGCGCCGATGGGATGGCCGAGGGCGATGGCGCCGCCGTTGACGTTGACCTTGGCCGCGTCCCAGCCCAGCTCCTGGCCGACCGCCAGGGCCTGGGCGGCGAAGGCTTCGTTGGCTTCGATCAGGTCCAGCTCGGCGAGGTTCCAGCCGGCCTTGTCCAGGCAACGGCGGGTGGCCGAGACCGGGGCGATGCCCATGATCGCCGGGTCGACGCCGGCATTGGCGTAGGCCTTGATCCTGGCCAGCACCGGCAGGCCGAGGGTCTGAGCTTTTTCGGCGCTCATCAGCAGCACGGCAGCGGCGCCGTCGTTAAGGCTGGAAGCGTTACCGGCGGTGACGCTGCCGTCCTTCTTGAACGCCGGCTTGAGCTTGGCCAGGGCTTCGGCGGTGGTGCCGGCGCGCGGCTGCTCGTCACGGGCGAAGGCGACGGGGTCGCCCTTGCGCTGCGGGATCAGCACCGGAACGATCTCGGCATCGAAGCGACCGGTCTCGATGGCCGTGCAGGCCTTCAATTGCGAGGCGGCGGCGAAGGCGTCCTGGGCGTCGCGGGAAATCCCGTATTTCTCCACCAGGTTCTCCGCGGTGATGCCCATATGGTAGTCGTTGAAGGCA
This sequence comes from Pseudomonas sp. EGD-AK9, assembly GCF_000465935.2. NCBI lineage: Bacteria > Pseudomonadati > Pseudomonadota > Gammaproteobacteria > Pseudomonadales > Pseudomonadaceae > Pseudomonas > Pseudomonas sp. EGD-AK9. The sequence goes on along the minus strand of NZ_AVOF01000192.1, from coordinate 3,426 downwards.
TCCCACAGGCCGTCCAGGATCATGCTGTCCTGCAGCTGGGCGTGGCCCATGCGCAGGCCGGTACGGGCTTTCGGCAGCACGTAGGGGGCCAGGCTCATGTTCTCCATGCCGCCGGCGATGATCACCTCGGCGTCGCCGCAGCGAATGGCCTGGGCGGCCAGGTGCAGGGCCTTCAGACCCGAGCCGCAGACCTTGTTCAGGGTCATGGCCGGTACGGCATGCGGCAGGCCGGCGCGGATCGCCGCCTGGCGTGCGGGGTTCTGGCCGGAGCCTGCGGTGAGCACCTGGCCGAGGATGACTTCATCGACCTGGGCGGCGTCGAGGCCGGTCTGCTCCAGCAGGCGCTTGATCACGATGGCGCCGAGCTCGGGCGCGGGAATCTCCGCCAGGCTGCCCTGGAAGCTGCCGATGGCAGTGCGGGTGGCGGCGACTATGACGACGTCTTGCATGCTTGACTCCTAGGCGAGAGCGAATCGCTCCACGCTGCAGTGCGATACCAGAGCCGTGGGAGGCGCTTTAGCGGCGAGTTTCCAGTCGCGGCTAAAGCCTCTGCCACAAGCCCCATCTGGCCGAACTAAAAACGCCCCGAAGACGCCGTGCGTGGTGGCGCCTTCGAGACGGTAGACAACTTAGAAGCTCATTTCCGGCACGTGGTCGGGGACGATCAGCTTGCCGGCGGTCTTGGCGACGATTTCCTCGACGCTCACCCCCGGCGCGCGTTCGCGCAGGACGAAGGCGTTGTTCTCGATTTCCAGGTAGGCCAGGTCGGTCAGCACCTTGCGGATGCAGCCGCAGCCGGTCAGCGGCAGGCTGCAGTGCTCCAGCAGCTTGGACTCGCCGTCCTTGGAGGCGTGGGTCATGGTGACGATGATGTTGTCGGCGCCGGCCACCAGGTCCATGGCGCCGCCCATGCCCTTGACCAGCTTGCCGGGGATCATCCACGAGGCGATGTTGCCGCGCACGTCCACCTCGAAGGCGCCGAGCACGGTCAGGTCGACGTGGCCGCCGCGGATCATGGCGAAGGACTCGGCCGAGCTGAAGATCGATGCGCCCTTGACCGCGGTGACGGTCTGCTTGCCGGCGTTGATCATATCGGCGTCGACCTCGGCTTCCGTCGGGAAGGCGCCCATGCCGAGCAGGCCGTTCTCCGACTGCAGCATCACCTGCATACCCTCGGGCACGTAGTTGGCCACCAGGGTGGGGATGCCGATGCCGAGGTTGACGTAGTAGCCGTCCTGCAATTCGCGGGCGACGCGCTGGGCCATCTGTTCACGGGTCAAAGCCATGGTCGTCTCTCCTCAGGCGCGCAGGGTGCGTTTTTCGATGCGTTTTTCGAAGCTGCCGCAGATCAGCCGGTCGACGTAGATGCCGGGGGTGTGGATCTGCGTCGGGTCCAGCTCGCCGGGCTCGACTATCTCCTCCACCTCGACCACGGTGATGCGTCCGGCGGTGGCCACCACCGGGTTGAAGTTCTGCGCGGTGTGGCGATAGACCACGTTGCCGAAGTGGTCGGCCTTCCAGCCCTTGACGATGGCGAAGTCGCCGGTGATGGCCGGCTCGAGGATGTAGTGGCGGCCGTTGATCTCGCGCGCCTCCTTGCCCTCGGCGACCGGGGTACCGTAGCCGGTGGCGGTGAAGAAGGCGGGGATGCCGGCGCCGCCGGCGCGCAGCTTCTCGGCCAGGCTGCCCTGCGGGGTCAGTTCGACTTCCAGCTCGCCGGACAGCAGCTGCTGCTCGAACAGCGCGTTCTCGCCGACGTAGGAGGCGACCATCTTGCGGATCTGCCGGTCTTCCAGCAGCACGCCGAGACCGAAACCGTCGACGCCGCAGTTGTTGGACACCACGGTGAGGTCGCGCACGCCGCGGCGGCGGATCTCTTTGATCAGGTTTTCGGGGATACCGCACAGGCCGAAGCCGCCGGCCAGCACGGTCATGCCGTCCTGCAGGCCGTCCAGGGCTTCTTCATAGCTGCCGACGCGCTTGTCGAGTCCGCTCATCTCGGGGTGCCTCTTGTTGTTATCCGGGGTGAGGCCAAGCTTCAGCTCTGGGGAGTGATTTGTTAAGTTTGTTTTTCCTCTGAATTAATCAGGTAAGCAAATCAATGACCGTCAAGCAGCTGCGCGCCTTCCTCGCCGTGGCGCAGAACCTGAGCTTCGCCCAGGCCTGCGAACGCCTGCACCTGTCGCAACCGGCGCTGAGCCTGGCGATCAAGAACCTGGAGGAGTCGCTCGGCGGCCAGTTGCTGGTGCGCACCACCCGCAGCGTGGCGCTGACCCCCGAGGGCGAGACCCTGCTGCCGATCGCCGTGCGCCTGCTGGCCGACTGGGACAACGCCGAGGACCTGCTGCGCCAGCACTTCAGCCTGCAGCTGGGCAGGGTGGCGGTGGCGGCCATGCCCTCGTTCGCCGGCAACCGCCTGCCGGCGGCGCTGCGCGCCTTCCGCGACGCCCATCCGCGGGTGGGGGTGACGGTGCACGACGTGATCAACGAGCAGGTGCTGGAGATGGTGCGCGATCGCCGCGTCGAGCTGGGCATCGCCTTCGAGCCGGCGACCCTCGACGGCCTGCAATTCACCGCGCTGTACGACGACCGCTTCGTCGCCGTGGTGCCGGCCGCCAGCGCCCTGGCCGCCTGCGCCGAGCTGAGCTGGGCGCAGCTGCTGGAACAGCCCTTCATCACCCTGCAGCGGCCCTCGGCGGTGCGCCTGCTGCTGGAGGACAGCGTCATCGCCACGCACGGCAAGCTGCCGGTGGCCTTCGAGAGCCATCAGTTGGTGACGGTGGGGCGCATGGTCGCCGAGGGCCTGGGCGTCAGCGCGGTGCCCAGCCTGTGCCGGCGGCAGATGGAGGAGTTGGGCGCGCGCTGCCTGCCGCTGCGCGAGCCGCAGGTCGCCCGCCGCGTCGGCCTGCTGCACCTGGCAGGGCACCAGCTGTCCCGCGCCGCCCAGGCGCTGAGCGAGACGCTGATGCGCCAGGCGGGGGCCGAGGCTTAGAGGCGGCGCCAGTCCTCGGCGGTGTCGACATCCAGCACCAGACCCGGATCGTCCAGCTCGACGATCCGCACCGCGCCCGGGTGCTGCTGGATGACCGACTTGGCGCCCGTGTCGCCGCTCAGGGCGGCGAGCTGCGGCCAGAAGCGGCGGCCGAACAGCACCGGATGGCCGCGGCTGCCGCCATAGCTCGGCAGCAGGATGCACTCGGCGTCGGCTTGCGCCAGCAGGGCGTCGAGGCTGTCGCGGCGAATCCGCGGCATATCGGCGAGAAAGATCGCCACGGCCTGCGCCGACGATTCGGCCAGCAGGCGCCGCGCCCCGGCGGCCAGGCTATGGCCCATGCCCTGGGCGCTGGCCGGGTCCTGGACGATGCGCACGGATGCCGGCAGCCCCAGCTCGGCGGGCGTCTCGCCGGGCGCAGCACCAGCCACACC
>NZ_AVOF01000191.1:0-6433 GCF_000465935.2 Pseudomonas sp. EGD-AK9 | reverse complement strand
GAAGAAACTCAAGATCGAGGCCAGCATGGCCCAGGTTGCGCTGAAGAAGGCGGAAAAACAGCTGGCCGCCCACGACACGCCGGAGCTGCAGGCCCAGGTCGCCGAGCTGCGCACCGCTGCCGAAGCCGCACAGAAGGCCCTGGCCGACGCACAAGCGGCTGCCCCTGCCCCGGCGCCTAAACCGGCCGGTGACGAAGCGCTGAAAAAGGCCAAGATCGACGCCGCCATGCTCAAGGCCCAGCTGCGCAAGCTGGAAAAAATCGAGACCCCGGACGACGACCAGCAGGCCGAACTCGCCCGTGTGCGCCAGCAGCTGGAAGCCGCCGAGAAGGCCCTGGCCGATCTGGAAAGCCAGACGCCCGCCCCCGCCGCCAAGCCGGCCGGCGACGAAGCGCTGAAAAAGGCCAAGATCGACGCCGCCATGCTCAAGGCGCAGCTGCGCAAGCTGGAAAAGATCGAAAACCCGGACGACGACCAGCAGGCCGAACTCGTCCGCCTGCGCCAGCAGCTGGAAGCCGCCGAGAAGGCCCTGGCCAGCCTGGAAAGCCAGGCGCCCGCCCCCGCCGCCAAACCCGCCGGCGACGAGGCACTGAAGAAGGCCAAGATCGACGCCGCCATGCTCAAGGCGCAGCTGCGCAAGCTGGAAAAGATCGAAAACCCGGACGACGACCAGCAGGCCGAACTCGCCCGTGTGCGCCAGCAGCTGGAAGCAGCCGAGAGGGCCCTGGCCAGCCTGGAAAGCCAGGCGCCCACCCTCGCCGCCAAGCCGGCCGGCGACGAGGCGCTGAAAAAGGCCAAGGTCGAGCTGGCGATGAAGCGCGCCGAACTGAAGAAGGCCGAGAAAGCCGGCGCCGACGAAGCCGCACTGCAGCCGCTGCGCGATGCCTTGGTCGCCGCCGAGCAAGCCCTGCACGCCGCCGAGGCGGCTTCGGACAAGCCGGCGCCGGAGCTGGTACGCCGCGAACGCCCCGGCGTGGACGAAACGCTGAAAGCCCTGAAAACCGAAGTGGCCTTCGCCCGCGCCGACCTGCGCAAGCTGGAGCGCGACGACAACGCCGCCAGCGAGGCGCTGGAACAGGCCCGCACGCGCCTGGCCGAGGCCGAACGCCAACTGGCCGAATACCAACCCTGACATCCGCCCCGGACGCAATCCGGGGACAAACACCACACCCGACAGCGCAGCGACAGCAACGACCGGAGCGCCAATGGCCCTGCCCCGCATCACATCGCCCCACGCCAAGGGCAGCAATCGCACCCAGCAGGTCATGCTGCAGGTGCTGCTGGCCACGGTGCCGGGCATTCTCGCCCTGACCTGGCTGTTCGGCGCAGGCACCCTGTTCAATCTGATCCTGGCCAGCCTGTTCGCCCTGGCGTTCGAGGCGGCGATCCTGGCCGCGCGTCAGCGTCCGCTGGCGTTCTTCCTCAAGGATTACAGCGCCCTGGTCACCGCCGTGCTGCTGGCCCTGGCGCTGCCGCCCTACGCGCCCTGGTGGCTGACCCTGGTGGCGGTGGGCTTCGCCATCGTCTTCGGCAAGCAGCTCTACGGCGGCCTTGGGCAGAACCCCTTCAACCCGGCCATGCTCGGCTACGTGGTGGTGCTGATCTCCTTCCCGGTGGAGATGACCAGCTGGCCCGTGCCGCATGGCGTCGCCCTGCTCGATGGCCTGCAGCACATCCTCGGTATCGCCGCGCTGCCCGACGGTTGGGCCCAGGCCACCGCGCTGGACGCACTGAAGGTCAACAAGAGCCTGACCATGGACGAGTTGCGCGCCGCCAACCCGGCCTTCGGCCACTTCGGCGGCGCCGGCAGCGAGGCGGTCAACCTGGCCTTTCTCGCTGGCGGCCTGTACCTGCTGCACAAGCGCATCTTCAGCTGGCACGCGCCGGTCGGCATGCTCGGCGCACTGGCCGTGATGAGCCTGCTGTTCTGGAACGGCAGCGGCTCGGACTCCAACGGCTCGCCGCTGTTTCACCTGCTCAGCGGCGCCACCATGCTCGGCGCCTTCTTCATCGTCACCGACCCGGTGTCCGGCGCCACCAGCAACCGCGGGCGCCTGGTGTTCGGCATCGGCGTCGGCGTGCTGGTCTACGTGATCCGCACCTGGGGCGGCTACCCGGATGCGGTGGCCTTCGCCGTGCTGCTGATGAACCTGGCCGCACCGACCATCGACTACTACACCCGGCCGCGCAGCTACGGCCACCGCAAGCCCAATAGCGGCTTCAAGCTGGGAGAATGAGCATGCTGCCGGAAATCAGCCGCTCGATGCTGAAGAACGCCCTGGTGCTGGGCCTGTTCGCCATCGCCACCGTCGGCAGCGTGGCCCTGTTGCAACAGGCCACCGCCAGCCGCATCGCCGCCGCCGAGCGCGAGGCGCAGGTGCGCGCCCTGGGCGAGATCCTGCCGGCCGGCAGCTACGACAACCACCTGCTGGACAACCGCATCGAGGTCAACGCCCGCGAACTCGGCCAGCGCAGCCCGCAGTCGGCCTACCTGGCGCTCAAGGACGGGGCGCCCAGCGCGCTGATCCTGCCGGTCACCGCCCCGGACGGCTACAGCGGCGCCATCCACCTGCTGGTCGGCATCTTCGCCGACGGCCGCCTGGCCGGCGTGCGCGTGCTCGGCCACAAGGAAACCCCGGGACTGGGCGACAAGATCGAACTGGCCAAGAGCCAGTGGATTCGCAGCTTCGACGGCAAATCCCTGAGTAACCCCGGCGCAGAGGGCTGGGCGGTGAAGAAGGATCGCGGCGAGTTCGACCAGTTCGCCGGCGCCACCATCACCCCGCGCGCGGTGGTCAAGGCCGTGCACGGCGCCCTGCAGTATTTCGACGCACACCGCGCCCAGCTGCTGGGCCTGGCGGAGGACGCGCAATGACCAGCTACCGCGAAATCACGATCAACGGCCTGTGGAAGAACAACCCGGCGCTGGTGCAACTGCTCGGCCTCTGCCCGCTGCTGGGGGTGAGCAACTCCACGGTCAACGCCCTCGGCCTGGCGCTGGCCAGCGCGGTGGTGCTGGTGTGTTCCAACACCGCGGTGTCGCTGGTGCGCGGCGTGGTCAACACCGCCGTGCGCCTGCCCGCCTTCGTCATGATCATCGCCGCGCTGACCACCTGCATCGAGCTATTGATGCAGGCCTTCACCTACGAGCTGTACCAGATCCTCGGCATCTTCATCCCGCTGATCACCACCAACTGCGTGATCCTCGGCCGCGCCGACGGCTTCGCGGCGAAGAACGCGCCGCCGCGCGCCGCCTACGACGGCCTGATGATGGGCCTGGGCTTCGGCGCGGTGCTGGTGCTGATCGGCGCCGCCCGCGAGCTGCTCGGCACCGGTGCCCTGCTGGCCAACATGCACCTGCTGTTCGGCCCGGTTGCGGCCGACTGGCAGATCACCCTGGTCAGCGACTACAAGGGTTTTCTCCTGGCCATCCTGCCGCCGGGCGCCTTTATCGTCCTCGGCCTGCTGATCGCCGGCAAGAACCGCATCGACCAGGTATTGGCCGAGCGGGCCAAGGCCGCCGCCCCCGAGGCGCCCGCGCCAAGCCGTCGCGTGCGAGTGACCGGAGTGATCGAGTGAACGCCGCCAAACGCCTGGAAATCTTCCGCCGTCTGCACGAGGACAACCCGGAGCCGAAGACCGAGCTGGCCTACAGCACGCCCTTCGAGCTGCTGGTAGCCGTCACCCTGTCGGCCCAGGCCACCGACGTCAGCGTCAACAAGGCCACCGCCAAGCTGTTCCCGGTCGCCAACACCCCGGAGGCCATCCATGCCCTGGGCGTCGAAGGGCTTAGCGAGTACATCAAGACCATCGGCCTGTACAACAGCAAGGCGAAGAACGTCATCGCGGCCTGCCGCATCCTGATCGAGAAACACGGCAGCCAGGTGCCGGACAACCGCGAGGACCTCGAAGCCCTGCCGGGCGTCGGCCGCAAGACCGCCAACGTGGTGCTCAACACCGCCTTCCGCCAGCTGGCCATGGCGGTGGACACCCATATCTTCCGGGTCAGCAACCGCACCGGCATCGCCCCCGGCAAGAACGTGCTGGAGGTGGAGAAGAAGCTGCTCAAGTTCGTGCCCAAGGACTATCTGCTCGACGCCCACCACTGGCTGATCCTGCATGGCCGCTACGTCTGCACCGCGCGCAAACCGCGCTGCGGCGCCTGCCGCATCGAGGATCTGTGCGAGTACAAGGCGAAGACCTCGGACGATTGATCGACCATTGATCTGGGCGATCATCCGATTGAAAAAATCTTTTTTACCCGCTCTATTTTTGCCGCTATAAGGTGCGCAAATGGCCCCGGAGCCTGGAGTGGAACATATGAGCACTGACAAAGAAGACCTCGAACTGGACGAAGACTTTGTCGCGGAAGAATCGGACGATGCCGAGCCTGCGGTGGAAGTCGCCAAGACCAACCTGACCAAGCGCCGCATCATCGACAACTTCCTCGAAGAGCGACGCCTGCACAAGCAGCTGGCCGAGTACGACTTCGACATCTGAAGGTCGAGTCGGATAAAAAAAGCCCCGCACAATGCGGGGCTTTTTCGTGGCGGCGATAACCTCAGTCCTTGCGCGACGGCGACAGCAGCTCGATCTTGTAGCCGTCCGGATCTTCCACGAAAGCCAGGATGCTCGAACCGTGCTTCATCGGCCCCGGTTCGCGGGTGATCTTGCCGCCGCGCGAGCGGATGTCCTCGCAGGCCTTGTAGACGTCGGCCACTTCCAGGGCGATATGGCCGTAGCCGGTGCCCAGCTCGTAGCTGTCCACGCCCCAGTTGTGGGTCAGTTCGATCACGCTGTTGTGCGCCTCGTCGCCGTAACCGACGAAGGCCAGGGTGAACTCGCCGTCCGGGTAGTCCTTGCGGCGCAGCAGGGTCATGCCCAGCACTTCGGTGTAGAAGGCGATGGATTTGTCCAGGTCGCCGACGCGCAGCATGGTATGCAGCAGTCTCATCAGGTTTCTCCTCAGCGATTGGCCGTGATCTCGGCTCTAAACAGAAACCCCGGCTCGTGGCCGGGGTTCCTCTGACACGGTGCAAGCAGTCTATCAGATCAGCTTGCGGCCCTTGCCGGCGGCGATGCGCATGCGCAGGGCGTTGAGCTTGATGAAGCCGGCCGCGTCCTGCTGGTTGTAGGCGCCGCCATCTTCTTCGAAGGTGGCGATATTGGCGTCGAACAGCGAGTCGTCGGACTTGCGCCCGGTGACGATGACGTTGCCCTTGTACAGTTTCAGGCGCACCACGCCGTTCACGTTGGCCTGGGAGGCGTCGATCATCTGCTGCAGCATCAGACGCTCCGGGCTCCACCAGAAACCGTTGTAGATCAGGCTGGCGTATTTCGGCATCAGCTCGTCTTTCAGGTGGGCCACTTCACGGTCGAGGGTGATCGACTCGATGGCGCGGTGGGCGCGCAGCATGATGGTGCCGCCGGGCGTCTCGTAGCAGCCGCGCGACTTCATGCCGACATAGCGGTTTTCCACGATGTCCAGACGGCCGATGCCGTTGGCGCCGCCAATGCGGTTCAGCTCGGCCAGCACCTGAGCCGGCGTCATGGCCTTGCCGTCGATGGCGACGATGTCACCGGCCTGGTAGGTCAGCTCGATATAGGTCGGTGCGTCCGGAGCTGCCTCAGGCGAGACAGTCCATTTCCACATGTCTTCTTCGTGCTCGGTCCAGGTGTCTTCCAGCACGCCGCCCTCGTAGGAGATGTGCAGCAGGTTGGCGTCCATGGAGTACGGCGACTTCTTCTTGCCGTGGCGCTCGATCGGGATGGCGTGCTTCTCGGCGTAGTCCATCAGCTTCTCGCGCGACAGCAGGTCCCACTCGCGCCAGGGGGCGATGACCTTCACGCCCGGCTTCAGTGCGTAGGCGCCCAGCTCGAAGCGCACCTGGTCGTTGCCCTTGCCGGTGGCGCCGTGGGAGATGGCGTCGGCGCCGGTCTCGTTGGCGATCTCGATCAGGCGCTTGGCGATCAGCGGACGGGCGATGGAGGTACCCAGCAGGTACTCGCCTTCGTAGATGGTGTTGGCGCGGAACATGGGGTAGACGAAATCGCGGACGAACTCTTCGCGCAGGTCGTCGATGTAGATTTCCTTGACGCCCATCGCCTGGGCCTTGGCACGGGCCGGCTCGACCTCCTCGCCCTGGCCGAGGTCGGCGGTGAAGGTCACCACTTCACAGTTGTAGGTATCTTGCAGCCACTTGAGGATCACCGAGGTGTCCAGGCCACCGGAATAGGCCAGAACTACCTTTTTGACGTCCGCCATGCCATCACTCCACGGGTTGTACGGTAAAACCCGTGATTCTACTGACCCTGCGGGCCAATTTACAGGGGCGCGACAGCTTGTGACGACGAAGCGACGCCGTTTTTCGCCTCAGGACGGCGTGCTGCCGGCCGGATCGACCGGGGCGCTCGGCGCAGTGTCAGGCGCCGT